>JABLXR010000007.1 GCA_013178015.1 Anaerolineae bacterium | reverse complement strand
TGGTGCCGCCTCACCGGTTGGGGGTCGCCTTCGCCATCATCTTCACCGGCACCACCTTGGGGGGAGCGGCGGGCAACCTGGCGGCTGCGGCCGTCATCAGGGAGCGGGGCTTCGGCGCCCTGGGCGTGCTCGCCATCGTGGTAGGAACGCTGGTCTTCCTGGGGGTCGGCCTCGCCATTCCCGACCGGCGCGCGAGCCTGTCTGACCGCAGGGAGGCCGCCCTCACCACCTACCGGGCGCTGGTCGCCCGACCGAGAACGCTGCTGCTTCTCTGTCTTCAGGCCGTGCCCACTGCGTACTACGGGGCGGCGGTCCTGCTCATGCCTCTTCTCATATACCGCGTGTCCGGTCGCCCGTCGGATTCGGCACACTACGCTACGCTGACGCTAGTGGGCTCTTCCATCGGGCAGTTACTGGCTGGGAGGCTCATGGACCGCCACGGGGCTAGGCGCCCGCTGGCGGTCTTGGTGGCAGGCATCGCTGCTGTGTCGCTGTCGACGGCGGCCCTCACGGGCAGCTTCATCGGGCTGTTTGCCTGCGGAGTGACAGGTGTATCGCTGGCATGGGCGCTGTCGGTAGCCTACCCAGTGCTGGTGAAGGAGCTATGCCCTGGGCCGGAGCACGGCCGCATGCTGGGGCTCCTCTACCTGGCCTGGAGTGCCGGTATGCTGCTGGGCACGCAGTTGGGCGGGTTGCTCGTCGGCTGGGGAGGTGGAGTGCCGTTCCTCGTGCTGGGGGCGGCCAACCTGCTGATCCTGCCCCTGGCGGTCAGGCTAGTGCGGGCGATAGCTCACTGAGGCGGCATCGCGGCAGGGCACGAGGCCACTAGCGTGGTCGAAGAGTGGCGATTCGGGCCAGGGCGCGGTCGCGTGCGGCGGCCATGGAAGCATCGCAGCCGATAGCGGCCTCAAGATACGGGCCGGCCTCCTCCTCGCGCCCGGCAGCGTACAGCGCCACTCCCAGCTGGTGGGTGGCGCGAGCGTAGTCGGGCAGGGCGGCCACAGCTTCCTCGGATAGACGGACAGCCTCCTCGAACTCGCGCCTAGCTTCGGCCTCTCGCCCCAAGTGCTGATAGGCTAGACCGAGGTAGATACGGATCGAGACCGAGATGGTGTGGGCCGGATCGGGAAGGGCGGCAGAGTAGGCGGGCTCATGCTCAAGCGCCTCTCGGAGGTAGTCCAGCGCCGACTGCGGGTCGCCACGCTGGAGAGCGATCGCTCCCAGGCCGAGGTACGCGGTGCTGTCGTCGGGCATGTGTGCTAGTGAGGTACGGTAGGACGTCTCCGCCGCGGCCAGATCCCCGGCCCAATCCTGGAACTGGCCCAAGGCGCTCCAACCGAGCGCGAACGTGGGCATCAGACTGACCGCTCTGTCGGCTTCAGCGATGGCCTCGTCGAGGCGACCCTGGCGGTAGTGGAACCAGGCAACCAGGTAGTGTGCGCCGGCCAGGTCTGGGTATGCGCTGAGCAGGGCTGAGTAGGTCGTCGCGGCGCCGGCCGGGTCGCCCTGGGCCTCCTGTAGGCCGGCAAGCGTGGCCAAGTACTGCGCCGAAGGCGTGCCGTCACCCCCCAAGCTGTCTAGCGTGGCCCTGGCCTCATCCAGTCGGCAGAGCTTACTCAGCGCCCCGGCCAACGCGATCCGGATCGGTTCCTCGGCGTCCTCATCGGGCAGCGCCGCCAGGGCAGCCTGGTACTGAGCCACTGCCGCCTCCACATCATTGGTGGCCTCATAGAGTGCGGCCAGTGACAAGCGGGTGTAGGGGTCGTCCTCGATGGCGAGGAGGCGGCTGTAGGAGGAGATGGCCGCCTGTGTCTCGCCCATGGCCTCGTAAGCTTCAGCCAGGCCGGTCAGGGCGGCCACGTGCTCCGGCTCGAGCTGAAGCACTGCCTGGTACTCAGCCACTGAACGGCCATACTCGTGTAGCATGTAGTACACGCTAGCCAGCAGGTAGTGGCCTGCCGAGTCGGGATTGAGGGACACGGCCAACTCGGCGGCCTGGCGAGCGCCGTCGTAGTCCTCGAGCATGAAGGAGATGGCACCGAGCATGTAGGCCACCCCGGCGTTATGAGGGTCGCCGGCGAGGTAGGTGCGGGCTCCCTGGGCAGCTTGCTCGTAGGCGGCTTTCGCTTCTTCGGGGCGCCCCTGCTGCTCTAGGATCTCGGCGATGGAGTTCCAGGCAGTGAAGTCGTCGGGGTCGGACTCCACTGCTGCCCGGTACTCAGCCAGGGCTTCGTCAAGCTGGCCGCGCTGGAGGTACAGGTTGCCTAGAAGGCCACGGGCGTTAGCGTTGCAGGGCTGGCGTGCTACCGCTGTCTCGAAGTGCGCCTGGGCTTGCTCCAGGTCGCCCAAATGCTCATAGGCTATGCCGAGGGACACGTGGTCGCTATAGAGGCCCGGGGCCATAGCCGCTGCCTGTCCGTAGGCGGCAGCCATCTCCGCCCAGTCCTCCTTCTCCCAGTAGCCCATGCCCAGCGACCGGTACAGCCAGGCCAAGCGCTCCCGCCTCAAACCGAGCGACTCTGCCCTCTCGATGGCGCGCCTGTACTCGGCCAGGGCGCCATCTACGTCGCCCTGGCTCAAGCGGATGTCCCCCTTAGCTGCGATGGCCTGCGGTTCGTCTGCCTCAGCGGTCGGCTCCGCTGCCAGCCGCGCGGCCTCAGCGTACTCGGCTTCCGCCTCCTGCTCGCGGCCGAGGTGGAACAGGGCCTCGGCCAGGGCGCTGTGGGCGGCCGCGTCCGTCGGATCGAGACGCACAGCTTCGGCGAGGGACGAGGCTGCCTCCTGCCAGCGGTTGTCGGCGGACAGGAGCAGGCCGTGGAGCACATGGGCATCGGCGCTGTCGGGCCTCAGGCGGACTGCCTCTCGGGACTGCTCGAGGGCACCATTGGGGTTGCAGTAGGCGTTATAGGCGATGGCTAAGTTCCGGCGAGCCTCGTAGAACTCGCCGTTGATAGCGACTGCGGCCTCCAAGGCCGCCACGGCCTGATCGAAGGCGTAAAGGTTGAAGTGACAGGAGGCCTTGTAGAGCAGTATCGCCTCTTTGCCCATCAGCACCGCTTCGCCCGGCACAGACTGTAGCGCGGCGTCGAAGAAGCTCAGGGCTTGGGCGTCTTGGCCGTCGGCGAAGTAGACTAGGCCTATGGTGGCCGTGGCCAAGTAGCTCAGCTCGCGCAGTTCCTTGTCTAGCCGCACCTCAAGGTGGTCTAGGCTAGCCAATCCAGCCGACGATTGCCTCACGATAGGGGCGTACTGCTGAGGGGCGTTAACCAACTCGAAGCGCGGGTTCACTCCGGCATCGTCGTACCAGCCGTAGATGACGATGGCAGCTTTGCGAGAGGCCGCTCGCCTGCGAGCATCTGACTCGGTGTAGACCTCATCGACCCGCTCCACATAGACCCCCTCCACCCCCAGCTCGGCCAGCGCCTGGTTGAGCCCAGCCTCGATTCGGCGGGCGTAATCCACGCTCTTGGAGCCGGGCACTCGATCGAAGGAGGAGATCAGGACGATCAGTCCTTTGGGTGGCCGGGTCATGTCGTAGACGGTCCAACCGCCCCAGCCTGCTGCTGCCAGAAGCGTGATGGTCAGACCACCTGCCGCCAGGATGCGCTGCCTTCTGGTGAAGGCCCGGGGCCGCGCCAGCACGTAACCGGCGCTCAGGACCATAGCCCCCACGCCTATCCCTACCACTACCAGGCCCACCAGCGGGTTCCGCAGCAGGCCCACCGCGTGGATGAACTTGTCTATGAGGGCCATCACGGCAGTGAAGATGGCCAGAATCTGGACCAGGAACTGCCGGATGCCTTCCCTGGCGGGCTTGGCGGGCGACCCTTCGGGCCCGGAACCTGGGCGACCGTCCTGGGCCGAGGTTGGCGGAGGCGTCGCAACTGCCGCAGCTTCCGGAGGCGCCTGAGCGAACTCCGGAGACGCTTTCAGGGAATGCTCCAGGGCGGCCACCAGTTCCGCCGCCGTCCGAAAGCGCTGAGCCGGGTCGGGGTGCAGGGCGCGCAGCAGCACCGGGGATGGCGCCGTCTCCTGTCCTGGGACGGCGCTCGCCTCGCTGGCAGGCGGGGAGTGGCCGACCAGGAGGTGGTAGGCAATGGCCCCTAAGGAGTAGACGTCGGCACGCGCGTCGGTGGGGCTGTCCTCGGTGAGTTCGGGCGCCCGGTAGGGATCGGGACCCTCGCGCCCGCTCATCCCGAGTGTAGCTCCGAGCCCGAAGTCTGTCACCGCTGGCTCGCCTTTCGGGCCGAGAAGGATGTTGGCGGGCTTGAGGTCTAGGTGTGTCACTCCTCGGCGGTGGGCGTAGTCAAGGGCCGCAGCCACGGCCCGGAGGATGGCCAGGGCGCGCTCCTGGCTCAGCTTGCCGCCGCTCACTTGCAGGCGGGCCAGCTCCTCTTCCAGGCTATGGCCCTCGATGAAGGGGGCAGCTAGATAGGCGATCCTTCGGTCGCCGGCGGTGACCACATCGTAGGCGGTGACCGGGAGGATGTGAGTGTGGTGCAGCGAGGCTGCCGACCGCGCCTGGCGCCAGAAGCGCTCCACCAGGGCATCGCCGTCGGCGGCATCGGGGTAGATGACCTTCAGGGCGACTTCCGATCCGGACTCAGTGTCGTGCCCCAAGTAGAGCTCGCGTAGCCGGTCGCCTCGCACTCGCGAGGTGATCTGGAAGCAACCAAGGGTCCATCCAACTAGGTCCTGCATGACGTCAACACCCGCCGGGCACTGCTTCAGGAGAACCCGGTGCCTGGATCCCTGAGCGTCTCACCGCACCCGCTGCAAGGCTACCGATAGCTCGACAGGGCTCTCGACCCCCTCGCTGATGTAGACATCATCCTCGGCGACGCTGTAGTAGCCGTCGGCGCCCACGATGATGCTGTAGGTCTCACCTCGTACCAGGGGCCGGACCAGCTCGTAGTAGCCCCACTGGTCCGCCTCGCCCCAGCTGTAGACCTGATCCTCCACCCACTCGAAGTCGTCGACGTAGATCCCGGGCTGAAGTACCAGTACAAAGGCTCCCGGAATGCCCCGCCCGGTGGCAGCGTCCACGATGTATCCATACATCTGCAGGTCGCCGGTGCGCGGTACCGGGGTGGGAGTAGGCCGACCGCTACCCACGATGGAGCAGGTAGCCTCCCGAACTGTCCTGCCCAGGACGGACAGCTCCAAACGGTACTGCCCTGCGGGTAGAGCGTCGTCACTGCTGATAGCTACCCAGAAAGCTTGCCCGCTCTCACCGAAGGCCCAGGTGTCGTCCATCGAGGTAAGGGGCTCGCCGTCCAGAGACCACTGACGGGACCAGTACCAGCCGTCCTGCATGCGTTCGTAGTCGAAGAAGGCGTAGAGCTCCGCGATGCCGTACGGAAACGACGTCCCCGGGTTGACCGGATCGCCTCTGCGGTCCACCCCTTGGGCGAAAGTCACCGGGCCGAAGAAGCTGTCCTGCTCGACGGTGCCGCCGGCGAGAAAGTCGCTGGTGGCGGCGAGCGTCTCGCCCAGGTAGAGCTCCAGGCGATAGGTCCCCGGCTCAAGGCCACCGGCCTGGCTCAGAGTCACGGAACCGACGCCGGACGCTCCTGGCAGCGGCTCCCCCGAGGCACCCTCTATGCGCTCGCGGTCGCGGTACCAAACGTACGACCACTCCTGGCCGGTGCTCACACCCTCGTAGGTGAAGCTGGCCCGCACGTCCTGTCCCCCAGCTGGCAGGACGTACCCCGTGTGGCCGTTGGCCTCAAACATGATGTCAAAGAATGCGGGCTCGGCCACGACGGGCCCGCCCACCTCAACCGAGGCAGAGCCGATGAGCATCCCCTCGTAGTTGATCAGGAACTCATAGGTGCCATCCGCCAGGGGCTCATTGTGGATGCTGATCCATGAGGTGCCGCTTGCGCCGCCGGCCCAAGAGGCGGGGGCCCAGACGTCGTCGTAGGTCTCGCCCTCGTACACCAGCACCGGTTGCCAGGCGGCACCGTCATCGAAGCCGCTGTAGTCGAACAGCATGTATATGTCTTCCACGCCGCTGGGGAAGGACCGCGATACCGTAATCGGCTGGTCGTACTGGTTGACTGCCGGGGCAAAGATGAGACGACTGACTGAGGCCTTGCCGCTGGCGGGTTGCCTGGAGGGCTCGGAGGTAGGGGAGGGCTGCATGTGCAGTCCTCGTTGGGCGGCGTCAATGAGCGGAAGGGCCAGGTTGATTGGACGCAGGGCATTGATGAAACCACCCATGGGTATGCAGGCATCGTTCTCGTCTATCCTGCCGTCGTTGTTGGTGTCGGCGTAGGGACGGCAGTCCAGCCGTAGGTCATCGCCGGAGCCGAACTTGGTGGGCACACCGACCAGGAAGCCCTGGTCGTCCACCGCAGTGCCGCCGCTGTTTCCCCCGGCTACGGTGGCGTCGGTCTTGATCCAGGCGCGCCCCTGGATGCCCCGGGCGCTAGAGAAGCCGCTGACGTTGCCGCTGGTGAAAGTGATGGTCTCGCCGCCTATCCCGGGATACCCGAAGATGGACACGGTGTCGCCTATCTCGAGTTGATCCGAGTCCCCAAGGGGCACGTAGGGCAGGTTGAGGCTGCCGGGATCTATGGCCGATCCGTCGATGCTTCTCGCGAGCCTCACCACGGCCAGGTCCAAGTCAGGGCTGTATTGCACCACCTCGGCTATGTACGTGGGCCGCGGTGGCTCGTCTGAGCGTATGGTGATGGCCACGATGAGCAGGTCGTACTCGAACTCAGCCCCGCCGTACATGGATACGGGATTGGCCACGTGGCAGTTGGTGAGCACCAATCCGTCGGGGGAAACGATGGTGCCCGAGCCCGTCCACTTGGGGATCAGGACGCCTCGCCTGCCCTCGTCCACGGCGATGAACTGCACCACGGCGCTCATCACCCTCTGGGTAGTGGGGCGGTCCAGGGCCTTGGCGGCCGGCGAGATCAGCAGCGAGACCATGACAACGGCGAGGGCCACGATCGGTAGACTGCGCCTCAGTCCCATTCTCCCTCCGCGTCCATACCCATCGCGGTGGGCAGGGGCGCTGGCCACGCCCTGGCGCCCCTGCCCACCAGCGTCTACCTTATGCGAGTCAAGGCGATGTCAATCTGGTACGACGGCTCGGCGTCCTGGCCGATGTAGATGCCATCCTCGGCGATGAGGACATAACCTTCGGCCCCCACGATCATGCTGTAGGTCTCGCCGCGCACAAGGGGCAAGGCCAGTTCGTAGTAGCCCCATTGGTCCGTCTCGGCCCAGGTGTAGACCTGATTCTCGTCCCAGGTGAACGTGGCGGTGGTGATGCCAGGCTGAAGGACCAGGAAAAAGGCTCCCTTGATGCCGCGCCCGGTAGCGGCGTCGTAGATCGTGCCGTACATCTCTACGCCGGCTCTGGGCGGCAAGGGAGTGGGCGTAGGCGCTGGGCCGCCGCCGATGGTGCAGGTTGCCTGCTGCACCAACTCGCCTCGCACATAGAGCTCCAGCAGGTACTCCCCTTGAGGCAGCGGGTCCCTGCTGCTGTTGATGGCAACCCAGAAGTCCTCGCCGCTTTCGCCGAAGGCCCAGGTGTCGGCCATCGAGGTCACGGACCGGCCATCTATGTACCACTGACGGGACCACTCCCAACCATCTTGCATGCCTCGGTAGTCGAAGAAGGCATACAATTCCTTGAGGCCGTACCGGAACACGGTTCCCGGGTTCACTGGCTGGTCGTTGCGGTCCACACCTTCGGCGAAGGTGATGGGACCGAAGAAGTCCTGCTCTGCCTGGCTGGTGGCCAGGAAGTCAGAGGTGGCCGATAGGCGGTCTCCGACATAGAGGTCCAGCCTGAAGACACCTTCCTCCAGGCCTCCTCGCGCCGTCAGGGCGAAGTCGGCAGTACCCGAAGTGCCGGGCAGGGTCCCGCCCTGGCCGCTGTCGATCTCTTCACCGTCGAGATACCACACGTAGGACCAGCTGTCGCTCGGCGTCATGTTACGGTAGTCGAAGGTGACATCAACCCGGTCGGCGCCGGCGGGGAGCAGGTAACCCTTCGCGCCTCCGGCGGTGAAAGTTATGTTGGCCAGCGACGGTCCGGTATCGGCCGGACCCCCCACTCTGACAGAAGCGGTCCCCACCTCCTGGTTGTCGAAGTACAGGATGAACTGGTAGAGGCCATCAGCAAGGGGTTCGGCATGGATGCTAAGCCAGGATGTGCCCGTTGGGCCCCAGCCCCAGCTGTATGGGGACCATATGTTGTCATAGAGCGTACCCTCGTAATCCAGCATGGGCTGGAAGACGGGGCCATCCACGAACCCAGCGAAATCGAAGACAAGGAAGATGTCCTCGGTGCCGCTGGGGAAGGACTGCACCACGGTGACGGGTTGGTCGTACTCGTTGATCGCCGGGGCGAAGATGGCGCGGGTGATTCGGGGACCAACGGGCCGTGGTGTGGGCCTAGGTCCGGGCGTGACGGTGGCCTCCGGTTCTGGGGTGACGGTAGGCTGCGGAATGGCCGTGGGAAAGGGTAGCGAGGTTGGCTGGGGCTCCACGCCAAGGCTGGCCGCCTGAATGATGGTCGCGGCCAGGTTGATAGGCCGGATGGCGTTAGTGGAGCCACCGGTGTTGGTGCACTGGTCGTTCTGGTCCACCAGGCCGTCGCCGTTGGTGTCGTCCATGTAGCGGCAGTGGAGCACGTCGTCTGCAGATCCGGCAGCGCCGACGGCCACCACCCCCACGACTGATCCCTGTGCATCGAAGGCGGGGGCGCCGCTGATGCCACCTCCCAGATCGGCATCTGTACCGATCCAGGCGCGGCCGGCAACGCCGCGTCCACTGGCAAACCGGGTCACCTGGGCCTCAAGGGAAGCCATATCAGCGCCTAAGCCTGGGTAGCCCAGGACCTGGAGCGAATCGCCAGCCTGCAGGGCATCGGAGTCGCCTACGGAGGCAAAGGGTAGGCCGAGCGACCGTGGTGTCACCGGGCTGCCATCGAGCCTCTGAGTGATGCGCGCCACCGCCAAGTCGAGGGCAGCGTCGTACTGCACCACCTCGGCCACGTAGGTCGGCTGCGGGGGTTGACCCGGCTGCACCACCAGGGAGACGACCAGCAGGTCGTAGTCGAACAGACGATCGTCCCAGATGACGCGTGGGATGGCGACCTGGCAGTTGGTGAGTATCAGGCCGTCCGCGGAGATCAGGGTACCGGTTCCCGTCCACTTGGCGGTGAGCCGGCCGCCGCGGCCCTCGTCTACCGCGGTAAGCTGAACTACAGTCGGCAAGTTGGCATCGTGTTGGCGGGGACCCTGCGCCGCGGCCATATCGGAGCCGAACCAAGCCAATAGCACCATCAGGGCCAGTGCTACCAGCGGAAGATGCTTCGCTCTCATGCTCATGGCTTCCTCCCTTCGTGTCGGGAAGCGCTTGGCTGCACCGGTGCTCCCACGGGCAGAGCGCTGTCAGCAAATGCTCACTTCGGCGACGAGCGCAGGAACGCGTGGAGATCCTTGAGGGCCCGGTCGAAGTTGGCCTCGGCCGCGGTCAGTGTCACCACCTGGACGTTCTGGCCGACAACGAAGAGGTACTCCTCCCCCAGCATTACCACCGGAGCCGCCTTCAGGAACGGGTTGGCGTTGGTCTCCACGTAAGCGAAGGTCACGCGCAGCGCCTCCCGCCCGGCGACTGCAGCGGAAGGCTCGACCTCGAGGACGCGGTACGCGGTCCAGGTTCGGCCTCGCTCCAGCGTCAGGGCCTGGTGAACGGCGTTCAGGGGGCTGGCCGCGTCGGCAGTGACAGGGCGGCGCTGCAGAGTCAGGGTAGTGCGAGCGGGGCTGTCAAGCTTCTCCACTTGCAGGAGCACCGGCGGATCGGCAGTCGCTCTTATCCAGCCGGCCGGATAGGGTATGCGCAGCCCGTCAACCTCGTGTACCCACGTGCGGCCCTCGGCCACGGCCTTCACAGCCCAGCCCAGCAGCAGAGCCACGATGACAAGGCCAACCACGGCCCAGGAGGCCCAACGATCGCGCCTGACGGCGAGGGCAGTCGCTTCGGTGTCCATATGTGTGCCTCCTATGCCCCTACGGCTTGCGGGGCCCGGCGAGCGAGGCGCCGGATGAGGTAGAAGAGGACGGCGAAGGTGAGAGCCGCCACCACCGTGCCCAGGATGAGCCCGGGCCAGGGATTGTGGGTGCCTCCCTGCAGGGTGATGCCCGTGGTGCTAACCTCGCCGAGGAAGTAGACGAAGAGGCCGTTGAGGGTGGCTGCCAGGGCAAGGCCGGCCGGCATCCACCAGATCGGCTCATCGTCGAACTTGCAGCGCCCGAGGAAGTAGCCGCTGAGGCCGCCGAAGCTGGCCAGGGCAAGGGCCGTCACGGCCACGCGAATGGCTCCGGACGTCAGGTCCAGTCCGCCGCTCTGGACCACGAACTGGACGTTCACCAGGCTGGCATAGCCCAGGCCGGCAGCGGTCCCGTAGATGATGCCATCCACCCGCTCATCGAACTCCGACGTGGGGTAGACGCTATAGCGGACCGCGGCATAGATGAGGAACTGCTCGGTGAAGCCGATGATCAGGATGGCACCGAGGATGTGGTAGAGGACTCCGGCTGTCAGCCAACTGCGGACCTGGAACACGCCCTCAACCAGAGGAATGCCCACAGCCCGTGCCAGTAGCGCTGCCAGGACGAACACGCCTAGCACCATACGTTTGGGCTCGGGCTCGCGGACGTCCTGCAGGTAGAAGACGGCCATCCAGATCAGCGCCGGAACCAGCGCGAGCAGCACGCTGACGACGAGCAGCGCCGATCCCTGCAGGCTTGGCTGTGCCGAGCGGGCCAGGAGGGCCACCACCGCCACGAAGACCGCGGTGGCCACTACGCCGACCAGGCTGGCCCACCACAGCCCTCCGCGGTCGCGATCCACCCGCGCCTGACAATCAGCGCAGTATCGGGGCCCACCTGCCTCGGGGGGTGTTCCCATCAGAGGCTTGCCGCATGCGGAGCAGATGTCACGATCCATGAGCACCTCCCACGCGAGAACAGTGGACTGGGCGGCAGTCGAGGATTCGATGCCGCGGGCGGTAGCCCAGCCAGAGGAGCGACAACCATGGCGCCTTGGCGATGCGTCGCAGACGCCACCGGCGGCGCCCCGGGCGGGCAGCGACGACGTCCGTACTCAGCGGGTCACGTGGCGGATGCCGTGCCCCACGGTGGGAGCAACAGGCCCGCCGGCTAGAACAGGCGGCAGTCCGGGGCGCGCCTGCCGTGGCCGAAGCCAAAGAGCAGACGCGTAGACCCAAGGCGAGTGCCTGTCAGAGGCACCCATGGGCGGGTCACGAGGCAGAGTGTGCCGAGCGCCGACAGGTGCTGTGCCAGCGACGGTCACCATCGCCTACCCTCCAAGCGGTGGCAGCCATCGGGCACAGCGCTCCCGGCACGAAGGCACAGTCTACATGATAGTCAAGATGGCACCCGCCATCAATGCCAACAGGCGGGAAACTGGGCGCCATTGTGCCTCCAATGGGCAGATGGGCGAGACGGATGGCGCTGCGAGAAGCGTGCTTTCGCCACGTTGTTGCGGCTGGACAGACGGGATGCGGAAGGATAGGTTACCGGTAGCTGGGAATCGCGCTGGGCGCAAGGCGGAGGTGCAGGCTCACGCTATGGCTGAGATCGGTGTTGGGATAGTGGGATACGGGTTCATCGGCAGGATACACGCGCTCGCCTATCTTTCTGTTCCCTGGACCTACCCGGGAGCTCCTCGGGTGCGGCTGGTGGGCGTCAGCACGGCCACCGAGGAGAGTGCGGACCGGGTGCGGAGGGAGGGTGGCTTCGAGCTGGTGACTACAGACTACCAGGAACTCCTGGAGCGCGACGACGTGCAGGTGGTGAGCTGTTGCGCTCCCAACGATGCTCATCGGGAGATCGTCTTGGCTGCCTTGGCGGCGGGCAAACACGTGTATTGCGATAAGCCGCTGGCGCTGAATCTGGCTCAGGCGGAGGAGGTGGCTGGAGCGGCCGCCGGCACCACGTCGGTGTGCCAGATGACCTTCCAGTACAGGTTCGTGCCTGCCATTCGCCGAGCGCGTCAGATGATCGCCGAGGGTTTCCTGGGGCGTCCGCTGCAGTTCCGGGCCGCCTATCTCCACTCCGGGTACGTGGACCCGCAGCGTCCCCACTCATGGCGCCTGGATCGGAAGCGTAGCGGGGGCGGGGCGGTGATGGACCTGGGGGTGCACGCGGTGGACCTGGTGCGGGCCCTCTGGGGCGAGTTCCGCTCGGTGGCGTGCCTCCAACGCACCTTCATCCCGTGGCGGCCGCGTCCCGATGGTGCAGGCCTGAGCCACGTGGATGTTGACGATGTCAGCCTGGCCCAGGCGGAGCTGGCGAACGGAGCCGTGGGCACGCTGGAGTTCTCTCGTCTCGCCACAGGGAGCGAGGATGAGTTGCGGATCGAGCTCTACGGCGACCGGGGCGCCCTACGGTTCAACCTCATGGAGCCAGACTGGCTCTATGCCTATGACGGCCGACCACCCGATCAGCCCCTGGGCGGGGAGCGAGGCTGGCAGCAAGTCGCGGTGCTGGGGCGGTACCCGGAGAAGGGGGCCCTGCCCGGAGCCAAGTGCACTCAAGGCTGGATGCGCTTCCACGTAGCCTCCGCCTACGACTTCCTGAACAATGTGGCCCGCGAGGAGATGTCCTGGTACTCCCCTGGCTTCAATGAGGGGCAGGAGGCGCAGAGGGTGGTGGAGGCCCTACAGAGGTCAGCGACCAACAACGGCGCGTGGGTTTCGGTGGGCGAGGTGAGGGGCCAGGGCTGAACAAGGGGGCCGGAGATCTCTCGCCGATCCTGAGGTCGGAGCCCCTGCGGGCGACCCGACCGGGGCCAGGAGGGGGTATTGGTGACGGCAGTGGCAAGCGAAGTCGGGCGAGGAGGCGAACTGCGACTTGGGGTCTTCGGCTGCGGCTGTTGGTTCTACTGGGACCAGTTCCCGGGCCTCAAGGAGCGGCTATTGGCCCACCAGGCCTTCTTCGAGGAGAGGCTGCGCCAGGCCGGGGTGACGGTGGTGTCGGGCGGCCTGGTGGACACGGCGGAGGAAGCGGTCCGGGTGGGGAACCGCTTCCGGAGCGAAGGCGTCGGGTTCCTGCTCTGCTACATGAGCACCTATGCCCTCAGCAGCACCGTGCTCCCCGTGGTGCAGCGGGCGGCGGTCCCAGTGGTGCTTGTGTCGCTGCAGCCCAGCCGGGCCATGGACTACCAGCGCGCCACCACTTTCATGCAGCTGGAGCACGACAACCAGACCAGCCTGCCGGAGGTGTGCAACGCCCTGATGCGGGCCGGCATAGAGATACCTGGCATAGTAGTGGGCGCACTGCACGATCCGGCTGCCTGGGACCGGGTGCTGGGTTGGTGCCGGGTGGCCAGGGCCTACGCAGCGGTGAGGAACGCTCGCATAGGGGTGATGGGCCATGTCTACGAGGGCATGCTGGACATGAACTCGGACCCCACCATGTTCGATGCCCAGTTCGGGATGCACTGCGAACACCTGGAGCTGGACGACCTGCACGCCCGGGTGGAGGCGGTGAGCCAAGCCGAGGTGGAGCGCAAGCTGGAGCAGATCCGCGAGACTTTCATCTTCCCGCCCCCGGGCTCGGACCCGATCGCGGGGCTGGCGGCGCCGGAGGACCTGGCCTGGGCGGCGCGGGTGGCCTGCGGGCTGGACCACCTGGTGGATGACTTCCGCCTCACCGGCCTCGCCTACTACTACCGCGGGCTGGCCGGCAACCCCAACGAGAGGTTGGCGTCGGCGCTGATCGTGGGTAGCTCGCTCCTGATTGGTCAGGGCGTGCCCATCGCGGGGGAGCTGGACATCAAGACGTGCGTGGCCATGCTGCTGCTGGATCGGCTAGGGGCGGGGGGCAGCTTCGCCGAACTTCACCCCTGCGACTTCGACAGCGACATCGTACTGGTGGGGCACGATGGTCCCCACCACATAGCTCTGGCTCAGGGGCGGCCGGTGCTTCGGGGGCTGGGCCTGTACCACGGGAAGCGGGGATCGGGCGTCAGCGTGGAGTTCCAGCTCAAGCATGGTCCGGTGACTTGCGTGGGCCTGACCCAGACCTATGACGGCCGGTTCAAGCTAGTCCTGGCCGAGGGGGAATCCCTACCGGGACCGATCCCTGCCACCGGGAACACCAACACCCGCTGCCGCTTCCCGCCGGACGTGGGCCGGTTCATCGAGAACTGGAGCTTGGAAGGCCCCACCCACCATTTTGCCCTCGGGTTGGGGCACGTGGCGCACCTGGTGGAGGATCTGGCACGCTGCTGGGGTACCGAGTGCGTGAACGTGACTGATCCCCACTACCGCCGACAGTCGCCGATGGGGCGCCGCGGGCGAGCCTGGCTGTAGGGCTGGGCCGTTGGTAGTACAGCCGTGGCGGCGGCGCTCGCCGCCAGGTCGCTGCCGTGAGTGGTCATGGCACCAGAGCCAGGACGCGGCAGGGCGAGGCGCAGGCCCCTCGGATGCGCAGGGGGGTGACCACCAACTGCACCCGGGTCACGGGCACCTGGGCGAGGTTGACCAAAGGCGCCAGAAGCAGAGTCGGCGAGCGGAAGAACATGGGGAAGAACGAGGGCTTCTCGCTGAGGTCGCTCCAGTTGGCGGCGTCGGAGCCGAGGATGCCGCAGCGGTGCCGGACCACCCAGTCCACGGCGGAGTAGCGGAAGTGGGGCGACCGGCTCATGAAGTCGGGCTCGTCCCAGTGACTGTCCCAGCCGGTGGCGAGCAGTAGGGCGTCGCCTGGGCGGACCGTCTCTCCGGTGGCGGCCAGGGCCTCCTCGATGTCCTCGGCGGTGATCACCTCCTCGGGGTCGCGCGGGATCCGCAGCACCACGGCGGAAGGCAGCAGCCGCTCGAGCGGCAGCTGGTCTATCGTCTCTCGGCCGGGGTACATGTGGGCGGCAGTCTCCAGGTAGGTGGATGCCTGCACCGGCAGGCGGACTTCCTGGGCGTAGATGTCGTAGTCCACGATGTTGAAGTTGCCGGCCAGGGGGATTTCCTTGACCTCCACCGCTGGGTAGGGCGGGGGCAGGCGCCACATGCCGTTGTAGACGTCCCCCGTCAGGTCAATCACCCGGCCCACGTGCCAGGTGTCGCCAATCTTTGCCCATCGGTCGTGCATGTCTCCTCCCTACCTACCTCTCACTCGCCCTCGGGGCCGGGCTTACGGAAGGTGAGCACGTACCACAGACAGCCTCCGGCCTCTCGTTCGGGCTGGAAGCCTACAGCCGTGGCCCAGCGGCGCACGGTGGCCCGCCGCGGGTAGTCCGGATCGGGCAGGAACTCGCTGACTCCCAGGAGCCCGCCCGGGCGCAGTACCCGGCGGACCTCTGCCAGGGCTCGCTCCCGGTCGGGCACCTCGGCCAGCACTGTCACCATGAAGGCCACGTCCACGCTCTGGTCCGGCAGCGGAAGGTGGTAGGCGTCGGCCAGACGAAGCTCCACGTTCGTGATCCCCAGCCTTCGGACCTTGTGGCTCAGCCGGGCGAGCATGCCCGCCTGGGCATCGGCAGCGATGACGCGACCGCCAGGCGAGGCCTGGCGAGCTGCCTCGATGGTATAGGTCCCGGGGCCGGGTCCGAGCTCCAGCACCGTCATGCCGGGGGCTATGCCGAGGGGCGCCAGCACCTCTTCGGGCGGCTGCAGAGCCCGGCGAAAGGGGCTGTCCAGCAGGGCGCCCACAAAGGCGGGCGTGGGGAAGCGCAGAAAGCGCCGGGCCACCCGAGCCCCTATGCTCCAGAGCAGTGCCAGGCCCAGAAGAGCCAGAAGCGCTCTTCCCACCGCCAGGGCGACGGCATCGAACCCTGGCCCGAGTGGTCCGCGGCCCGGGGAAACGGCGCTCGCCGTCCGTGACCGGGGTCCCGGGGATGCCCGCGTCAATCTGCGCCTTCCATAGTGCGGATCAGCTCCACCAGGCCGGCTACCGCCTCCTGGCAGACCTTGCGGCCGAACTCGGCGTTGGCGTTGCTGGGGTCGCCCATGACGCCGACCTTCGTGTCGGGGTTCTGGGTCACTATCGGCACTACCAGCGGGTGGTTCACCAGCTTCGTCCTGGTCTGATACGCGTCCTGGTCGCGGCGGAAGAGGTCCATCAGCTCGGGCGTGTCCGTCACCCACAGCTCCTTGGGGCGAACCAGCTCCGGGTGCCAGTAGAGCATGAGAGAGGTCTCCAGGTAGCCGGCATGGAAGTCCTTGGCGGCGAAGCACTCCTTCACCGAGGGGGTCAAGTCGGTGAAGGTGACGGTGGCCAGGCGGACGTCGCGATAGCGGACGTTGCGGCGATAGAACATGTCGGCGGCATCGAGGGCTGCCTGCTGGTTCTCGCTTCCCCCGTGACCCAGCAGGATGATGATGTTGCGGAAGCCCTGATTCGCCAGGGACTTGATGATGTCCATGGTGAGGAGAGAGAGGGTCTGAGGGCTGATGTCAGTGGTGCCCGGCAGCTCGCCGCCGGAGAAGCTGTACATGATGGGCGGGGCTACCACGCAGCCAGCCACCGGCGCCACCCGCTTGGCGATCTCGTAGCAGTTGTAGACGTCGGTGTTGAGAGGCAGGTGATAGCCATGCTGCTCGATCACGCCCATGGGCAGGATGACAGTGCGCGTCTTGCTCAGCGCCTCCCGCATCTCCCGCACGGTCATGAACTCCATGATGTAACCTTGGTTTGGTGTGTCCATAGGACCTCCTTCATTGCCCGGGCCCGATTCCCCGGCGGAACCTGTCCACCCGTCCCTGGATATCCTCTAGCACCTCTTCCACTGCGCTCAGGTCGGTCTCGCTCAGATACGGACGTAGTTCCTCTAGCAGCGGGTCAAGGGGCGGGTCGTATTCCTCGATCAGGGAGGCAATGTCGTTCTCGTACAGGCCGACGCGGACGAAGTCGCCCTGGCGGTAGAGAGACGGCAGCGCGTACAACTTCAGCAGGATCAGGCCTTCCACGGTGACGCAACGGATGCGCTGTCCAGCGAATCGCTTCTCAGTGGCGTAGTCACGCTGGACCTTAGCGAACAGCGGGTTGCGGGTGAGCAGTATGTGCACCGGTAGGCCGCCAAAGCTGCCCGTGGCAAAGTACAGCTCCTCATTGGCGATCTGGAGTTCGGGCAGTTCGCGCGTTGAAGCGAGAGCGAGGATCAGGTCTATGTCCTGGGTGTTCCGACCCTCTACGTACTGGAGCATGGCTATTCCTCCCACCAGCAGGTAGGGAATCTGCCTTTCCTCCAGCAGCGCGAACAGCCGCACCACCGCGGCCTGCATCCCAGGTGCCTCCATAGGTGCTCCTCCACGTCGTGGATCGAGCGCCAGGGCCCAGTAGATCACGTCGCCTATGACGATGTCCTCTCCGGTTCCAGCGTGGCTGTTCACTCGTCACTCCCCGCGCTACCTGAACACTACCCGCACCTGGCTCTGGGTGCCAGTGCTGCCGGCTGGCAGCGGTACGAAGGCGTAGTCGTGCCCGTGCACGGAGCGCACGGTGGGCTCGACCTCCTGGCCGTTCAGGCTGGCTTCCGCCGCGCTCCTGCCTTCGGGCACCGGCGCCATGGCTGTCAGCCCGCTGCCGTCGCGCCCGCGGGTGACACTGAAGGAGAGGGTCTGGCCGTCCCAGGCGGTATCGCGGATGCCGGCGGCGTCACGGGCCAGGGTGAACTCCAGCCACTCGTCGGCGCTGAGCACGGGCAGGCCCATGTCGTGGGCCGCCCGGAGCACGCCCTTGACGAAGGGGCTGCTGTAGGTGAAGAAGCTCACTGGATGGGAAAGGAAGCCGAAGGGCGTGTGGTACCGATCGGCGGCCTCACGCAGGGCCAGCGTGGCCCGGGCGATCTCGGTATCGGGCTCGCCCGTCAGCACCTTCTGCACCGAAGCGTCGTCGTAGAAGTTGACCGATTGCTCGAACAGGTCAATGATATCGCCCTGCTCGTCCACGAAGCGCATGGGCCTACCCGAGCCGTTGACGTACAGGCCCCAGTTGTCCAGCAGGCTGATGACGCTGCTGTCCATCTGGAACCCCAGGTCGGCTAGTATGCGGGCCGACTCCACGTAGCCCTGCCAGTGCACGCAGTGCGAGCGATAGATGCGCGAGGGCATACCGTACTCGGCCTCGACCTGGGCCTTGTGCCGTCGCACTGACTCAGTCATGTGCCAGTACGGGTCTATCTCCCGGATGCGGGGATTGGTGTGCACGGAGAAGGAATGCCCGCGGCGGATCCACTCCCGTACCTGCTCGGGGGACTGGCGCGACCCTTCCACCATGAAGACGTGGATGTGTCCTCCCACCTCCTCCACCGCCTCGATGAGGGCGCTGAACTGCTCCAGGGTGGACCAGTCGTCGTCGCTGGTCATCACCACGACGCTTCTCAGCTCGGGACGCTGGAAGTACCAGAGGCGCGGCAGCGGCTCCCGGGTCACGCTGTTGAGCACGTGGGTGAGGAGGTTGCAGTGCACGTCGGCCTGGGGGATGTGGCCCCGGCTGAGGTCCAGGTGCCCGGTGAAGAGATCGTTGGGGCGCTGCAGGTGGTCGGAGGCGAAGCCGGCGGTAGACTGATAGGCCAGTCGGGGGTCGCCCTGGCGGATGGCCGCCACCACAGCGGGGAGGTCGTAGGCGAAGAAGGTGAAGGTCCCCTGGCCTACGTTCCCGGTGGCCACTGCAGGGTAGGGGGTGCGCTCCTCCGGGGAGGAGTAGAGCCAGGCTTGTACTTCCCAGCCCTCCGGCAAGGACACCTTGGTGGCGGAGCCGTGGAACTGCACGCTCTCCCCGCCGATGGCGCGCCCGATGCGGTACATGCCCACCGGCTTGACGTAGGCGTCCACCAGAGCCTTGTTCTCGGACTTGGCACCGAAGGCGGCGAGTAGGTGAGCCATCGGCTGAAAGGCGATGAGCCTGCCGCCGCTTTCCACGTAGGCGCGCAGCCAGTCTATCTCAGGATACTGCAGGATGACGGGAGTGAGGATGACCGCTGAGGCATCGCCGATCTGCGGATCCGAGCCCACCTCCCATTGCTGGAGGCGAAAGCCGTGAAGGCCCTCGGTCTTAAGTATTTCGGCGGTGAAGCGCCCGTAGGTATTGACGCGCTGCTGGGCACGAGTGAGGACCACAATCTCCATCGGTTCTACCTCCACGACATCGCTGGTGTCGGGGGCCGACGCGGGGGCGCGGGCCCTGGACCAGACTGTCACCGTCCTACTGTGGTTGTGGGGGAGGCACGGGTCCTGCCCCTAGACCTGCACACCCTCCCCATCACAGCGAGGCTAGGATCCCGCGCACGGCGTCGTAGGCCGCCTGCAACCGGTCCGGATAAGGCCCTCGCCCGAAGGGTGAGAGGATGTACCACCCCTGGTAGCGACGAGACTCCAGCGCCGACACCAGTTCCTTCAGCTCGGCGTTGCCCTCGCCCGGCCGTACCTCTCGGCCGTTTTCGAACAGGGCGTCCCGCAGCCGCAGACAGCGCATCCCCTGCTTGAGGGGGCCGGACAGGAAGTCGGTCAGGAAGGGGTGCCTCTTGAGAGCCGCCGAACGAGCAGGATCATAGCAGGAGAGCAGGCCCGGATGACCGACCTCGGCCACGAAGCGGCCCAGAGTCTGGCCATCGGGCGGCCAGGCTTCCGGGTCGTTCTCCAACAGCAGCGTCGCCCCGGCGGTGTGATATACCTCCGCCATCTCCGCCATCAGGCTTATCGAGGGCGCCATCTGGCCGAGCTGTCCGCTCGGCAGCAAGAAGTGATCGGCACGGCTGACCAGATCCCAGAGGGGCAGACGCCCTGGATCACCGGGATGGAGCGGGGGCGCCGGCAGCCGGGCGATGCGCGCCTCGATCCCGGCGTCTTCCAGAGCGTCCGAGAGATCCGCCGCCCTGATCTGGTTGGATTCGAGAAGCCACTCTGGCCCCAGCTCCACCGTGCCGATACCCAGGGCCGCGATCCGCTTCACAGCGGCGCGCCAGCCTCGCATCATGGGCAGGGGCGCACACAGCCGCCTCATGGCGACCTCACCTACCGGCATCAGCAACTCAGCCAACGCCTCACCCTCCGGATTGGGGGGAGAGGGGGTGATGGGGAGACGCGGGGACGCGGAGACAAGCAGCCCTTGAGCATCTCCGCGTCACACAGTCTCCCCCTCTCCCCCTCTTCTTCTTGCTGTGTCTCCGCGGTAACTGCTAGACGACGCAGCACTCGCAATGCGGGTCGCCGCAGCCCCAGCGGCGCGTCAAGTCCGGCCAGTCAGTCTCGTCCGGCTGTCCCGTCTGAGCGGAGCGGATCTGCGCCCGGGCCCACAGGCAGAAGATGCACCTGGGCTTGTCGCAGAGGAGCGCCGCAGGGTCGGACCGCAGCAGCCGGACGGCGAAGTCCACCAGATCGCGCACCCGGATAAGCCGCACTATCGCGTTGCCGATGATACCCTGCCGTTGGAGGTTGGCCTCACGAAGGGGCCAGTCTATGCGGATGAACTCCCGGTGACCGTATGCCATCTCTCGGGCCCGGTAGTGGCTTGCGGAACCGTCCGGGTTGACTACCCTCAGCTGACTTGTGCGCAGGTAGGGCACCCGTACCAGTGCCTCCGCCAGGTGCAGCATGGTATTGCGGTCGTGGTCCACCCCGATCAGGAGCACCCACGATCCTTCCTGTTGGTACAGCTTGTGGTAGGGGCTGCCGATGCCGGTGGGGTCGGTGTGCTCGTGCCCCTCGGTGAGCCAGCGGGCCTGCGGCCCGATGGCGGCCACCGAATGGCTGGGGTGCCGGCTGCGGAAGGCATCGGGCCGGCGCCAGAAGACTTCGCTTACCAGGCCTGCGGTGGAGGGGGAAGTGCGCACGTCGAAGGGCCGGTAGATGTCGGGAAGGGCGGGCATCATGACGGTGCCACCAGGCGACACCGCCTCCAGGACAGCGTCTATGAGGGTATCGGCGCCTCCCTCGACGTGGCCGAGGCTGCTCAAGGAGCAGTGCATGATCAGGCTGTCCCCCGGCGAGAGGCCCCCAGCCCGTAGCCCGTCGCGGATGTACGCTTTGTCCAAAGTCACCGGCAGTCTCCCCGCCCTGGCCCATGGTGGCCGTCAGGGCCCTTGACCTCTTCGATGCGTCTGGCGGCGCCGGCGAAGGCCGCGGAGTAGTATACCGAGGCGAGGCCAGCCATTCCCAGCCTCAAGGTGCTCCCTCCCTTGTCTGCTAGCTCACGCGCTCGATGGCCCGGCGCAGGCCCTCGGCCCCTCTGGCGATGTCGTCGGGTAGAGCGCTGCTGAGGCCCCTGAGGCACAGGCGCGGCACCAGGTCCTCGGCGTTGGGGCAGTAGCCGTTACGATAGGGCAGGTCCTTGCGGTAGTGAGGGCAGTGGGTGGGGCAGCCCTTGCCGTAGGCCACCGGCTCCTTGAACACGGGGAACTGGTAGGCGGCCACGATCTGCGCTTCCCGCCAGGTGCGCTGGGTGTAGCCGAAGCCTAGCCCGGCCTTCTCCTCCCGGCTCACCCGCTTGAACTCCTCGTAGTCAATGCCGTGCTCCTCGCCCCGGAAGGCTACGGCGAAGATGTGCTGAGAGTGGGTGTTGTAGGGGGCAACGACCTGGGGCACCAGCCACTCACAGCCCTCGAGGGCCTGATGGTACAGCTCGGCACTTTGCATGTCCTGCCGCACGTAGTCGTCCGCTCGCTCCAGTTGGGCCAGCCCCACGGCGGCCACCACCCCCGGCATGCGGAAATTGTAGGCCATGCGGTCCGGCGCCGCCCCCCAGTTCATGAGGGAGCGGATCTCCTGGAGGAGGCCCTCGTCGCTGGTGGTCAGCATCCCCCCGTCCCCGGTGCTAAGGTGCTTGGAGGCCTGGAAGCTGAACATCGCTGCGTGGCCCCAGGTGCCCACACGCCGACCTTTGTGCTGGGCCAGCAGGGCGTGGGCGCAGTCCTCCACCAGGACTATCCCCTGCCTGTCGGCGACAGCCCGCATCTGCTCCACCTCCGCCGGCAGCCCCCACAGGTGCGTCACCACCGCCGCCTTGGTGTCGGGGGTGAGGCGCTCCTCGAAGGAGCGGGGGTCCATGTTGTGGGTGGCGGGGTCTACGTCGGCGAAAATGGGCACGCCGTTGTTGTAGAGCACGGAGAGGGCGCCGAACTGGACGATGGGGTCCACGATGACCTCGACGGCCGGGCCCACCCCGGCAGCCGCCAGCAGGGTGTGGAGGCCGCACATGCCATTGGCCACCGCCACGGCGTAGCGAGAGCCGACCTTCTCGGCGAATCTTTCCTCGAACTCCGCCACCACCTTAGCGCCGGTGATGTCCTGCGGCTCGTCGAGGACGCGCTTGATGTAAGCGATGTCGCGATCATCGTAGACCTTCTTGCCCATTCCGGCTGCTCCACTTCGTGCTTAGTCGTGACTCCCACCAAGGCACGGAGTGACGGAGGTTCCTTCTCTGGTGCTCCGTGCCTCTGTGTCCCTGTGGCCGGTTCGCGGCAGGGCTACAGCAGCGGCAGCTTCACTGGCCTGCCCGAGACCGCCGCCATGTCCACCGCCAGGCAGGCCTCGGTGGTCTTGACCCCGTCCTCCAGGTTGATCTCCGAGTCCACGCCGCGGTCTAGGCAGTCCAGGAAGTAGTTGATCTCGGCTTGGAAGGGATGGGCGCTGACCTCGCCGCTATGGGGAGCGGCCACGCCCAGGTCCACCCATTCCTTACCGTCTCCCAGCTTGCGGCTGCAGACGCGCTCGTCTCGCAGGGTACCCTCTTCCCCCAGCAGGTCGATGTTGAAGGTGTAGGGTAGGTAGGCCTCTACGCAGGCGCTGATCTTGGCGATGGCGCCATCCCGAAAGCGCAGCAGTCCCACGGTGGTGGTGGGGTAGTCGTAGTCCCCCGAGGGCTCGGTGGAGTAGCCGCAAACCTCCTCGATCTCGCCGCCCAGAAACCAGCGCACCGCGTCCATGGGGTGGGACCCGCCGGCCAGGAAGATGCTCCCCGCTTTCTCCCTACTCACCAGCCAGGCGTAGAGGGGGAGTTGGTCCTCGGCGGTCAGGCGGTGCCAGTAATCCAGCTGGGCCATGATCACCCGGCCCAATAGCCCGCCGGCGACCACCCGCTTCACTGCCTGGAACAGCGGGTGCCAGTGTAACACGAAGCCCACGAGCGTCTTGACGCCCGCCTGCCGGACGGCGTCCCGCATGGCCCGCAGGCCTTCCAGGTCGGTGGCGGGTGGTTTCTCGATGAGGATGTGCTTGCCCGCCGACGCGATGGCGACCACGTCGGCGGCGTGGCGGTAGTTGGGGGTACACACCGAAACGACGTCCAGCTCCGGGTGGGCCAGAAGCTCCTCCAGGTCATCGTAGGCCCGGCAACCGACGATGCCCCACTCCTCGATGCGCCGCCTGGCCCCTTCCAGCGTGCGGCTGCCCACCGCCACCACTCGAGCTTTGGGGTTGTTGGTGTAGGCGCGGGCGTGCTCTCCTGCCACCCATCCGGCTCCCCAGATGCCTATGCCGTACTCGGCCATGGCACTCTCCTCGCTCGCTCTGCTCACTTGGGCCCGGAGCCCCTGGCCCGGCCGTTGCCAGGCCGAAAGTCGGGCACTTCCAGTGGGACGCTGCCCTCGGCGATGGACTGGGCGGCCAGGATGGCGGGTGCGGCCGTGTCCATGGCCTGGTAGACGTCGAACTCCAGGGGCTTGCCCTGCAGGACGGCATCACGAAAGGCGGCGTGGACGTAGTAGTCGGCGTCGCCGTGACCGCTGCCACGCGCTTCCGCCGGGGCGTCGGTGCGCTCGTAGCGCCAGTCCACCTCGGCCATGTCGTGCATCTGGGCGTTGGCCAACCACATGCGGGGCCGGTCTCGATTGGCCCGCTTCCACTCCACTGCGCCGAGCGTCCCCATGACGTGATACCAGTGATAGTTGGCCTCGGGGTGAGGCTGAGAGAAGGAGACTCCCATCCGGAGGATGGCATCCTTCTCGGTCTTCATGAGAGCCATCTGCATGTCGGCCGTCTCGATCTGGGGATGAGCGTAGCTCCGGTCCCGGGTGCTCATGGCCACCACCTGCGTCACCCGATCATCCAGGACCTTAAGCATAGGGCTGAGCTCGTGGGGGAGGTAGTGGATAGGTGGCATGCGGTTGAGCCAGGTGCCCTCCGCTCCCGGGTAGCGGCTCACTTCGCTGGGATGCAGGAATCGCCCCGAGGCCCGATCGCGGAAGTGCTGACCCACGTAGTAGTGGAAGTACTGACCCTCGCACAGGGTGACGTGGCCTAGCTGACCCTGGGCCACCATCTCGCGCCAGGCCTCCACGAAGCCCCAGTAACGTGTCTGTTCCGCCAGTTGGTACACCTTGCCCGAGCGCTCTTGGGCCAGAACGATCCGCCAGCAGTCCTCGATGCTGTGAGAAGCCGGCACCTCGCTGTTGACGTGCTTGCCCGCCTCCAGGGCCATGGCGGCCAGGGCTCCCTGCTCCTGGCAGCGCACGGTGAGGGCCACGGCGTCAACGTTGTCGTCGGACAGGACGTCCTCGTAGTGGGTGTAGACCTTGACCTCGTCCGGGCGCTTCAGCCGCGACACCGCCCTCTCGTGCAGCTGCTCAAGCGGGTCACATATGGCAGTGATACGGTAGCCTGGCATGGACTGCAGGATGCCGAACCAGGTGCCGATGCCGCGCCAGCCGAGTCCCACAACGGCTATGCGTATCTCATCCAACCGATGCCTCCTCGGGGCAGCCACCGAAACACGGAAGCACAGTAAGGGAGAGAAGGGGAGACAATGAGACACGGAGAGGGAGTGAAGTCGGTGTCTCTTCCTCTCTCACTGTCTGTGCTTTGCGCTTCTCCGTGTCGCTCCCTCTCCCCCTCTCGGTGTCTCCGTGTCTCTGTGGCTAGCCCTTGATTCCGGTGAAGACGATGCCCTGGATGAAGTATCTCTGGGCCACGAAGTAGAGCACGATGCATGGCAGCGACACCATGGTGGAAGCGGCCATGAGCAGGTTCCAGGCGGTGTACTGGGTGCCGCGGAACAGGTTGAGGCCCAGAGCCAGGGTGTACTTGTCAGGCGAGTTGAGGTAGATGAGGGGCAGGAAGAAGCCATTCCAATTGCCCATGAACAGCAGGATAGCGATCACGCCCAGGGCCGGGCGACACTGCGGGAGCAGGATCCGTCGGAAGATGCCGAAGGAGCTGCAGCCATCTATCCGGGCGGCGTCGTCCAGCTCGAGGGGCAACCTCATGTAGTACTGGCGCAGGAGGAAGATGTTGAAGGCACCGCCGCCGAAGAAGGCGGGCACGATCAGGGGATAGTAGCTATCCAGCCAGCCCAGTATGCGGAAAAGCACGTAGGTCGGGATGAGGGTCACCTGTTCCGGGATCATGATGGTGCTCAACAGCACTAGAAAGAGAACGTCCCGGCCGGGGAATCGAAGCCGAGCGAAGCCGAAGGCCACAATCGCCGCTGACGCCGAAGCTCCGATGATGCAGAACACGGTTATCACAAGGGTGTTCCGCAAGTAGAGACCGAACGGGATCATCTCCCAGACCTGGGCGTAGTTCTGCCAGGCGATGGGGTCAGGAATCCACTGGGGCGGTACCACGAATATCAGCCCCGAAGGCTTGAGAGAGCTGGAGAGCAGCCAGGCCAGAGGCATCATGAGGACGACGGCCCCGGCTACTAGGAGTAGGTAAATGAGCGTCCTGCCGATGTACCTCTGAACCGAGCGCCTGGCGAGGAAGGCTCTGGCGCCGGTGGGCCGGGTGCTGGTCTTGGCGACTGCCGCGGTGTTCGCCATCTGTCTAGCCCCTCCCCCGCAGTTGCCCCTCGTAGTACACCCAGGCACTGGACGACCGGAAGACCAGGAGAGTGAAGAAGAGAATGATGATGGCCAGGATCCAGGCCAGGGCAGAGGCGTATCCCATGCGGAAGTACTGGAAGGCGTTGTTATACAGGTAGAGCACGTAGAAGTAGGTGGCGTATCGGGGCCCTCCGCCGGTCATGATGTAGCCGGCGGTGAATACCTGGAAGCTGCCGATGATGCCCATCACCAAGTTGAAGAACAGCACGGGCGTCATCTGAGGCACGGTCACGTGAAGGAACCGGCGCCACTGCCCCGCGCCATCCACCTCTGCTGCCTCATATAGGTCCGTGGGAATACCCTGCAGGCCGGCCAGGTAGATGAGCATCCCCCCTCCTACGCCCCAGAGGCTCATGATGATCAGGGCCGGGAGGGCCCACTTGCTGTGAGCCAGCCACAGGGGCCCCTGGATGCCGATGCTGGCGAGGAAGGTGTTGAGCAGACCGAACTCAGGGTTGAAGATCCAGATCCAGAGGATGGCCGAACCCACCGCTGGCACCAGATTGGGCATGTAGTAGGCCGTGCGGAAGAACCCGATAAGGCGCACTTTCTGGTTCATCAGCAAAGCCACGGCGAACGACAGCAGGATGCCCACCGGCACCGAGACTCCGACATAGGTGCCGGTCACCTTGAGCGACTGCCAGAAGAGACGGTCTCCCACCAGGCGCTGGTAGTTGTCTAGCCCGATGAAGACCGGCGTCTTGACCACTTCGTATTCGGTGAAGCTGAAGTAGAGCGAAGCGACAATGGGGCCGAGGGTGAAGATGACCAGCCCGAAGAGCCAGGGCGAGATGGAGACGTACCCCTCTATGGCCTCGCGTCGCTCGGAAGGGGACATCCTGCGCCTGCCGGCCCTTACCACGGCCCTCGCTTGCATGTCAGCCTCCTTAGGTTGCTCCTCCGGTGGGCCTCACCCGTCATGGAGAGGGAGAGACAGGGAGAGGCGCAGAACCGTCCTGCCCCGTTCCCCCTGTCTCCGTATCTCCCCCTCTCTCCGTCGCCGCGTCTCCCCCTCTCCCCTCGCGGCCGAGAGCAGAGGGCGGGTGAGGGCTGCTCCCGTCGCTACTTCTCGTAGATGGGAGGACGTCGCGCGAACACCTCGTCCATGGCGACACAGGCGTTCGTCAACGCTTCTTCCACGGTGAGCTCGCCGGACCAGATCGCGCTCCACTCCTGGCCGCACGCGGTCCACCATTCCCCGCAGTCCGCCGTCGGGTAGTAGTCGTGACCGCAGCAGGCGAAGTCATCCACGACGACCTGGATGTTCTGAGGCGCGTGCAGGTCCTTGAAGGCCTGGCTCTCCACCACACTGGTGATGCCGGGAATGCCGAATCTCATCATCCAGGTCTGGCCCTCGACCCCCATCATGAACTTGACGAACTGCCACGCTTCCTCACGGTTGCGGGTGTTGGCCAGGATGGACCAGGTGTTGGAGCCGAGCTGGACGCTCTTCTTACCCGTCACCGGATGCTTGGGCATGGGAGCGAAGTCCCAGTCGAACAAGTTGGCGTCGCGCGTCTGGCTCTCTGCCCAAGTCCCCTGGAAAGCCATGCCGATCTTGCCGGTCAGCCACGGGCTCTCCTGCCCCGTGAGGCTCGCCGGAGTAGGCATAACCTGGTCGGTAAACATGCGCTCGTAGAGCCAGTTCACTGCCTCGACCGCCGGGTCCTCCGTGAGGGTGCACTTGTTATAGGCGTCGTTGAGGACGGTGCCCCCGTTGCCGTGGATGAAGGAGCAGGACCAGTAAGGCGGAGCGCTCGTAGCTCCGAAGAGCCCGTACTGGCCTTTCTCTGGGTCGGTCATGGCCTTGGCGTAGGCCAGCAAGTCATCCCAGGTCCAGTCGGCGGTGGGCATCTCCAGCCCAGCCTCGCCCAGGATGTCTTTGTTGATCATGAGCGTCTGGCCGCCGGCGTAGAGGAGCCCGCCGTAGAGCCCGCCCTGCCACTCCCACTCCAGGTCCATGGGGTAGAAATACTGGCTCATGTCGAAGCCATCACGCTCAATGAACGGCTTTAGGTCCAACCACATGCCTCGGGCAGCGCCCGGGATCACCCAGTCCATCTGGTTCACGCTGACGTCGGGAGCGACGCCGCCGGCGAACTCCGTCTGGAGCTTGGTCCAGTACTCCGCGCCGGGCCGCCACTCGATGTTGACCTTGACGTTGGGGTTCTTGCTCTCGAAGTCCGCGATGGCCTCCTCCGCGTTGGCCATCCAGGAGTCGCCCATGACGTAGAAGGCCACTCGGATCTCCACCGGTTTGGCGGCTGCCGGCACTTCTACCGTCTGCTCGACAATCTTGGTGACTTCCTTCTCGACTTCGACGACCTTCTCCACCACCTGGGGAGTGGCCGCCTGGCACGCCGCCAGAGCGGCCGCTCCCATGGCTGCTGCCCCGGCCTTCATGAGCCTACGACGAGAGATTCCTCGACTCTGAGCAGACATCTGCCTTACCTCCTCGCCAGGTCGCTGGCTTACGGCGGGAGCTACGCTGTACTTACTCCCCTGCGAAGCGGACGCTCCACCTTGGGCGCCTCGCGCCGGGCGCGGCGCCCCTCGAGCTCGACACCACCTCCTTTCCTTGCACCTCGTTCATCCTCGCGGCGTGGTCAGGCCAACTCCCTGACGTTGGTGCCGACCTTGGCCAGCGCCTCAGCTATGTCGTCCATGTCGCCCTGATCGCCCAGGAAGAGCCGGTGCTCCAGCCAGATGGACTCCTCGTAGCAGGCTCTCTCAGTGACAGGGCAGGTTCGGGCGAAACTGGCGTAGTCTACGGTGCCGCCGTAGTGATGGCAGTTGACCGGGCACCCCTTCCCGTGGAAGTTTTGGTCCAGAAACATGGGATTGGCATACACCGGAAAGGTGTAACCGGTGAAGGCGGGCACGCCCTCCGCCGCCAGGGCCTCCACGAACCGGGCCCGGGGCAGGCCGCCGAACGCGGCCGGGTCGTAGCGCAGGATGTAGAGGTAGAAGCTGTGCTTGGTGGCCCTTTCGTCCCAGCGCAATGGCTGAAGGCCCTCCATCCCCGCCAGCCTATCATTAAGGTAGCGGACGTTCTGCATCCGGCGGGCGTTCTGCTCCTCCAGCCGCTGCAGCTGAACCAGCAGGATGGCAGCCTGGAACTCGGTCATACGGTGGTTCCACCCTAGCTGGTGGAACTCATACCAGGGCCGGCCCTTCTGGCGGCCGGCCCAGAGCAAAGAGTCGCACTTCTCCGCCAGGGCTCGATCGTTGGTGAGGACGATGCCTCCCTCGCCCGCTGTCATGTTCTTGGAGGACTGGAAGCTGAACGAGCCCACGTCACCCAGGGCCCCGACCTTGCGGCCCTTCCACTCGGACCCGTGGCCGTGGGCAGCATCCTCTACCACCGCCAGGCCGTGCCGGCGGGCGATCTCGAGGATGGCGTCCATGTCGCAGGACTGGCCTCCGAAGTGCACCGGCATGATGGCCCGGGTGCGCTCGCTGATGGCGCCCTCCAGGAGGGACGGATCGAGGTTGTAGGTATCGGGCTCGACGTCCACGAAGATGGGGACGGCGTTCACCTGCAGCACGCTGGTGGCGCTGGCCACGTAGGTGTAGGCGGGTACGATGACCTCGTCGCCGGGGCCGACGCCCAGGGCCCTCAGGGCCACTTCCAGGGTGCCGGTGCCGTTGGCCATGGCGATGCCGTAGCGAGCCCCGTGGTGGCGAGCGAAGGCAAGGCCGAACTGCACCACCTTGGAGAGCTCCCGGGCGCTCAAATCCTCGTTAAGTTCCACTCCGGAAGCGTAAGCGAAGCGCCACCACTTGCCGCTCCGGGTGACCTCGGTGATGGCTTCCACCTCGCGCTCATCGTGGACCGGCCAAGCCGGCCACTCCCTCGTCCTGACCGGAGCTCCGCCGTTAATCGCCAACTCAGCCAAAGTCATCCCTCCCGGTCAGCCACGGAGTCGCAGAGACACAGAGCGGAACCGAGCGAGAGCCGGTGTCGCCATGCCGCTCCCAGCCTGGTCCCTATTGGCCATCGCTCTGTGCCTCCGTGTCTCTGTGGCGAGCCCTACGCGTAGCTGATCTTGACCGGCCTGCCGCTGCGAGCCGCCTCGTAGATGGCCATGATGACCCGCAGGTTGTGCAGGCCCACCTCGCCGGGCACGGGGGGCTCGCCCCCCTCCTCGATAGCCTGGCTGAACAGCTTGACCATGGTCCCGTACATGGGGACGCCCTCGAACTGGTAAGTCTTGGCCTGCACGCGCGAGGTCGAGTCTCTCACCTGGTTGGGCGAGTAGGTCTGCCCCGGGGGGGCCAGGTAGGAAGTGAAGGTGCCGGTGGGGTCCTGCCCGATGGTGCCGGAGGCTAGGATGCTGCCCTGGGTGCCGTAGACCTCGAGGAGGTTCTTGGCGGCCTCGTCGGGGACGTTGAAGTAGTTGTCTACAATGCCATGGGCGCCGTTCTCGAAGCGCAAGATGGTGGTAGAGGTGTCCTCGACGTCGTACGAGTGGGTGATGGTATCGTGGAAGGCGAAGACCTCGGTGATGCGGCTGTCGAAGATCCACTCCAGGATGTCGAGGCAGTGGCTGCCCATGTCTATGAGGGAGCCGCCGTAAGCGGTTTCTCGCTTCTGGCGCCAGGCAGTGGGCATGGGGGGATACCAGCAGGTGAGCTCTGCTCGGCCCATCACCAACTGGCCCAGGGCGCCGCTAGCCACCAGCTCGCGTATCTTCTGGTTATGGATGTTGAAGCGCATCATGTAGTCGAGGCCGAGCTTGACCCCCGCTCTAGCGCAGGCCTCGATCATCTCCTCGGCGTCCGCCATACTGGTCGCCATTGGCTTCTCACACAGCACGTGCTTGCCGTGACGGGCCGCCGCCAACACCTGGCGGTGATGAACGTTTTGCGGCGTGGCGATGTACACTGCCTCCACCTGAGGATCGCTTAGCAGAGCTTCCTCGTCGGTGTAGATGGCAGAAACGCCGTACTTGGCGGCGACGCGGGCTACGGCCTCCGCGCTCACGTCCATGAGAGCCACCAGCTGCGCGTTGTCGGCAACCTGCAGCATCTCCGGGATGGTCCTGCGATCGGCGATCCCGCCGGCTCCGATGACACCCCATCTCACTGCCACGGTAGGCTCCTCCTTGCTGGGGGGTGACGAGCGGTGAGTGCCCGGTGGTACTCACCACTCCTTACTTGCCGCTGCCCCTCACCTTCTCGGCGGCGTTGCGGACGCCGGTGATGATGTTGTCGGCGTCCTCCATGGTGAGCCGCGGGTGGATGGGCAGGTTCATCTGCCGGCGGTAGAAGAACTTGTCGGCGATGGGGCAGAACTGGCCCCCGTATCCTCGCTCCTCCAGGTACTTCTTCACTCCGGTGAAGTCGTAGTTGGGCTGGTAGTGGAGGATGCCCTGCACTCCCTCCTCGTAGTACAGCGCCCGCAGGAACTCATCCCGGCTGGCGCCCAGCTCCTCAGGCTCCACGCAAAGGGTGTAGAGGTGGTAGGAGTGGTGGCAGTTGGGGTCCTCGTACACCGGGGTGATGCCCGGAATGCCCTGCAGCCCAGCGTTGATGCGGCGGCCCAACTCGCGGCGCTTCTCGACCATCATGGGGAGCTTGCGCAACTGGCACCGGCCCAGGGCGGCCTGGAACTCGTTCATGCGGTAGTTGACCCCCCACTTGCCGTCCACATCCACCACGTCGAAGTGGGAGGGGAGCCAGTAGTACTTCTGGTTCTCCCAGCTCTTTATGTTCATGTTGCGCAACAGCTCGATGCGGGGAACCAGGTCATCCCGGTTGGTGGTAATCATCCCACCTTCGCCCATAGTCATGTTCTTGAGGGAGTGGAAGCTGAAGCAGCCCACGTCACCCACCGCGCCCGCCTTCTGGCCCTTGTATTCGGAGCCGTGGGCGTGGGCGCAGTCCTCCAGCACCGCCAGGCCGTGGGCCCGGGCGACCTCCATGATGGGGTCCATGTCGCACATCTGCCCGGCATAGTGGACCACGAAGATGGCCTTGGTCTTGTCGGTGACTTTCTTGGCCACCTCCGCCGGGTCTATGTTGTAGGTGCGGGGATCTATGTCGGCATAGACTGGGATGCCGCCCTCTTTGAGGACGGCCAGGGTGGTGGCGATGAAGGTGTTGGGGGTGATGATCACCTCGTCGCCCTCGCCGATGCCCAGGGCCTGAGTGGCCACGTGCATGGCGGTGGTGCAGCTGGTGGTAGCGAAGGCGTGCTTCACTCCGCACCACTGGGCGAACTCCTTCTGGAAGGAAGCCACTTGGGGCCCGGCGGTGAGGGAGTCCTGCCGCATCACGTGCAGCAGGGCCTGTTCCTCCTCCTCGTCGTAGATCGAACCCATGAAGGAGTAGGGGACTTTGAGCTGGACTCCATCCGCGAAAGCGTAGCCACCTGTGATTCCACCGACGTTGTCTTCGAGATAGCGAGCCATTGCCTGACCTCCCTTGGAGACGCCTTCCGTAGGCTCCCGAATCAGCGACAGAATCCACGCAGCAGCGCGGACGCAGGCCGCGCGCAGTGCCGTGGACGCCCGATGGCCGTCAGGTCCCGGGGTGCTGGGCGACCCCGGCTCACATCGTCGGCACGGTACTCACCCTCGTCGGGTGCCGGACTCACACGGGCAGTAGACGAGGAGCAACGAAGGCAGCGTCCAGAGCCCGGGCCGCGCTCCCCAGCAGGGCGGCGTCGGACCCCAGCTGCGAAGGGACGATCTCTACGCGATCCTGGAGGAACTCGAGCAAATGTGAACGGGCGTGTGCGCGCACCTGGGGCACCAACTGGTCGCGCCAGGCCTCCACTACCGACCCGCCAAGCACGAGGAGGGCCGGAGCGAAGATGCTGGATATGCTGGCTACCGCCAGGCCGAGGTGCTCGGCGGCGGTGGACAGGATACTCTGGGCCACCGGATTGCCTTCGTGAACCAGGCGCGCTACCTCCTCCAGCCCCAAAGGCGGGTGCCCGGGCGCCCCCAGGAGGCGATTGGCCGTGGCCACGAGGGCGGTCTCGGAGACGAAGGCTTCTAGGCACCCGCGCCTGCCACAACCGCAGATAGGGCCGTCGGCGTCCAGGACCATATGCCCGAACTCGGCGGCGAATCGGGGTAGCTCCGGCGTGCCCGCCGGGGACAGAACAGCCCCGCAGGTTCCGCTGCTAATGAGGAGGAAGACCAGCGGGCGCGGGTCCTTGGGATAGACAAACCAGCGCTCCCCCAGCGCCATCAGGTAGGCGATGTCCTCCAAGTAGACGGGCTTGCCGAAGTGCTCCGCCAGACGATCGAAGCGAAAGCGCCCCAGCTCGGAGAAGGTGCTGCTGAAGATGGCTTCGTTCGCGGTGGTGTCCACCAGGGCGGAGACGCCCACCCCTATGGTGTGCACGGAGGAGAGGGGTACCGCGGCGTCTGCCAGGACCTCCTCCGTGACCGCAATGGCGGCATCCTCCAGAGTCTCAGGTGAGCTGCCGGCATCCACGGACTGCAACGGAGCGCGGGCGAGAATGGTCCCGTCCCACTGCACTAGGGCAGCGGCGATGCCCCTGGGCTCCAGGGTTATCCCGATGGCGTAGTTGCCCGCCCGGGCGATGTCGAGCAAGACCGGAGGCCGGCCCCCATCGGAGCCCCCCTGTCCCACTTCGCAGATCAGACCCTCTGACATGAGCTCTCGCACTTGCTCCGTGACCGAGGACGGCCTCAGATGCAGCCGCCGGGCTAGCTCGGCTCGCGAGATCGGGCCTTCTGACCTGATGGCGGCCAGTATCGCCGCCCGGTGCATAGCTGGGATCTGGTGACGCGACGCCACGGGACTTCCCAACTCCTGTGTTAGCAACGGTAGCGTGAGTATACTCGCTTTCAGACCCCACGTCAAGGGGTATTGCAGACGGACGGGCGCACGCATCAGGTGCATCGAGCCCCAGCTATGTAACGCTTCCGAGGGTAAGATGCGGCGCGGCTCACAGGCGGCCGGGACCGGAGGGGGAGGACGAGCATGGGACGGAATGGGTGGGCCGGGTGTCCTAGCTCCCTCCGGCCCTCCAGCCGTCCTCCGCCAGACGCACCAGGAAGGCGCCGTGGATGGCTCCGACCACAGCTCCAGCTGCCAGAAGGACGGCAGCGAGAAGCAGAGCGACCTGCCAAAGGGCCTGAGCTCTCTGGGCCAGGTCCATTCCCCAGAAGATGAGGGGCATCCCGATCATCCAGGCGAGGGCATTGGCAGGGACCCACAGGACTGCGCCCCGGACGTGCCTGCGAAGTGCCAGCCACTGAGCCAGGGACAGGGTGGCTCCCGTCACTATCCCGAGGCCGGCAGCCAGCGCCAGCACCACCCACTGGGGCGCCTCAGCCAGCGGGCTTTCTGCCGACTCCTCCCCCAGGCTCCCAAGGGTACTGGGCAAGTAGCCGAGGAGGTAGGCGATCAGGGCGCCGGCAAGCGTAGCCAGCCACCAGGACCGCCGGCCGAGAGTCGGGAACCAGGGACGCATGGCCCACCATTGAGCCAGCCCGAGCACGGTGGCCTCAACCGACCCGCTTGCCACAGCTAGAACGAAGGCTGTCAGTATCGCAAAGGTGTCGTTCTGCTCGCCGAGGTTAGCGAAGACTAGGGCAGCGATCGCCCCGGTGGCACCGAGGCCCACCAGCTCCCCCAGGGCGTTGGCGGCTACCCAGCGTCGCCAGAGTGCCAACTTGTCCCCCTTCATGGGGCTTGGCCTCCCGTGCTCATCTCCATCGAGCCTGCTGTGGCGCACCCGCGGCCACTGGGGCGGAGCGCGATGTGGGGCCCGACGATCGCTGCCGGACCTGGGCATCGGTGGCCTCAGCCGTGGGCATCGCGCCGAGTCGAGGGCTAGGCCGGCGCTGCCGCGAGCTCTCCTAGGTTGGCCTTGATCTTGGCCACTGCCTCCACGAAGTCATCTATGGCCCTCTCATCGGCGAGCATGACCTCCTGGGGGAAGCCTATCCAGCGGCCGGCAGCGTCCTCGGCGTTGGGGCAGTGCACCTGGCGGTAGTCCACCCGCCGGGAGGTATCGAAGCGAAAGCTGGACTCGGTGAAGAGCGGATGCCGGTAGAGGGTCCAGCCAGAGCCGGCGCCGCAGGGGATGCCCTCCGCGCGAAGGGCCTCGGCGAAAGTGGCGGCGGACAGGCCATCGAACGCCTCGGCGTGGTAGCGCAGGCGAGGGTAGACGTAGCTCTGGGCAGTGATGCGCTCGTCTTCCCGCGGCCAGCTCAGCCCGCCCACCTGGGCCAGCCCCGCCCCGAGCCTGCGCGCGTTGCGGTTCTTCCTCTTCAGCAGGTCGTCCAGGCGGGACAGCTGGGCCAGAAGCAGGGCCGCCTGGAACTCGCTCATGCGGAAGTTCCAGCCCTGAGCCACGAAGTGCCCGCCGTGCTCGCCCAGGCCCCGACCGTCGTTGTGAAGCACGTAGCACTGCTCATAAAGCTTCTCGTCGTTGGTGGTCACCATGCCGCCTTCGCCCGCGGTGATCTGCTTGTCCTGCTGGAAGCTGAAGGCGCTCAGGTCCGAGAAGGCGGCTACTTTCCGGCCCCGCCACTCGGTGCCCGCGGCGTGGCAAGCGTCGGCAACGACGGTCAGGTCGTGCCGGCGGGCTATCTCCATGATGCGGTCCATGTCAGCAGGGTAGCCCCCGAGGTGGAGGGGCACGATGAGGCGGGTACGGTCGGTGATGGCGGCTTCCACGGCATCGGGATCAAGACAGAGGGTCTCGGGATCCACATCGGCAAAGATGGGCACAGCCCCCAGGTGGAGGGCAGGGGTGGCCGTGGCGATGAAAGTGTTGGGCGGCATGATGGCCTCATCGCCGGGGCCCAGGCCAGCGGCGGCGTAGGCGATCTGGAGAGCGTCGGTGCCGCTGCCGGTGGCGATGCCGAAACGGCAATCGTGGTAGGCGGCGTAGTCCCGCTCCAGCCGGTACGTTCGCGAGAGGGACATGTCTCCCTTGAAGATGTAGGGGGCGCTGGTCCAGCGGCGGCTGGTCAGCACCTCCTCCAACGCCGTCAGCTCCAGTTGGTCGAAGATGGGCCGCTCGGGAAAGGGAGCGGACCGTACCGGGGTTCCGCCGTTGAGAGCCAGTCTCCTCATGGCACCACTCCTCTGCACGCTGCGGTCATGCATGTGCGCCGGGCGGGAGGCAGATGTCGCCCTAGCGACGAAGGGCCTCTGGCGACGCGATACAACCATACTAGCTGACCTCTGGCGGCGTGAAAAGGACGTTGACAGGCGTCTGATGGGTCGCCATACTCGTATTGAGGTTCGTGCCTGGGGCTCTGGTCGAAGGGAGGTGATGAGGCCGAAGACGGTCGTACCCGTCCGCATGCTGATTTGACGTAGGTCGGGCGTAGCTGGTTCCTGGTCTTGGATCGGAAAGAGGAGGGACGCAATGCACCGGACCAGAATGACTCGCCGTCGAGTTCTGCAGCTCTCTGCCGCGGTTGCCGCCGCGACTGCCGCCGCCGCCTGTGCCGGGGCCACCGGGACACCGGTCCCCCGGGAGGAGACGGCTGCCCCGGCCGCGGCAGAGGCCCCGGCCGCCGCAGGTGAGGCGGTCACGGTAACCATATTCGTGGGCATGGGCACGGGAACGGCACCCGAGCAGCAGGAGGCGCAGAACCGCCTGGCAGCGGAGTGGAACGCGTCGCATACCGACATCAAGATCGAGCATATGTACGTGCCTCACGACGAGAGCCGCACCAAGTGGGCCGCCATGCTAGCCGCGGGTACTCCACCGGCCATCAACATGCCTTCGGGTGTGGAGCAGGTAGGCCGCTTCCGCGACACTAACCTGGACATCGGGCCGTACGTGGAGCGCGATCAGTACGACCTCAGTGACTTCGGTGATCTCATTCCCGAGATAGGCAAATACCAGGGCGTGATGTATGGGATAGTTATGGGCGTGTATCCCAGCGTCCTCTACTACAATGAGGACCTGTTCGATGCAGCGGAGGTGGACTATCCTACCCAGGAGTGGGAGGCTGAGGGCTGGACGTACGACGCCCTGGTGGAAATGGCGAGACAGCTCAGCCAGGATGGCAGCGGCAGACGAGCCACTGAGGACGGCTTCGACCCGGCAGATCAGGTCCAATGGGGCTATGACGAAGTCGACTGCGGCCTGGGTTTCAACGCACTGGCCGTAGCCTGGGGTGCGGAGAACATGGGCTGGAGCGAAGACTTCCGTACTCTGTACTTCAATGCTCCTGCCTGGGTGGATCGGCTGCAGTGGGCCAGTGACGCCATCTGGAAGTGGTACATCATGCCTTCGGCGCAGCAGTCTCAGGCATCGGCGCCAGGGTTCAACACGGGCAAACTGGGGATCGATCACTGCCACTCCTGGCGGATGGGGGAGATGGAGGAACTGCCGTTCCACTGGAACGTGGGAGCGATCCCAGCCAGCCCCCTAGGGATCACTCTGGCCCAGTGCGACGTAGACGGTTTCCTCATCTGCAACCAGTTCGCCCACCTCGACGCGGCCTGGGAGGTGGCGAAGTGGATGCTGGAGCCGGATCAGATGCTCCGCCTGGATCTCACCTGGGGGGCGCTCCCGCCTCGGGCTTCTCTCCAGGAGAGGTACAAGGAAGAGATGGCCGCCAGGTTCCCGAACCTGCAACTGCAGGTGTTCTTTGACTCGCTGAACTATATTGACGTTCCCAACCATGAGTCGTACATACCCCGGTACGGCGAGGTATGGGACGCGTTCTGGGCCGGCTATGACCGGATCCTGACCGGGGAGCAGAAGGACGCTCAGATCGTGCTGGACGAGGTCCAGGCGACCGTCCAGGGCTATCTGGACGACTACTGGGCGGAGCAAGGCTAAGCGCGACGGCCCCGGGGGAGCAGGTGTGCCTCCGGGGCCTATCCTAACAGGCGAGGTTGCATAAGTGAGGAGCACTGCGTGGGGGCGCAGGACCTCGCCCGCCCGGCGGGAAGCTCTTTCGGCCTATGTCCTGGTCAGCCCCTGGGTCATCGGCTTCCTGGTGTGGACGGCCGGGCCGATGGTGGCTTCGTTTGTCCTTTCATTCACGGACTACAACGTGGTCAGCCCGGTGTCATGGCGCGGGGTGGGCAACTACCGCGCCATCTTCACCTTCGACCCTCTTTTCTGGCAGTCCCTACGGGTCACCTTCACCTATGCGGTGCTGTCCCTGCCCGCAGGGCTGGCGGTGGGGTTGGCGGTAGCCCTGCTCCTGAACCTGAAGGTGCCGGGGCTGTCGGTGTGGCGGGCCATCTACTACCTGCCTTCGGTTATCTCCGGCGTGGCTGTGGCCGTCTTGTGGCAGTACGTGCTCAACCCACGTTTCGGTGTGCTCAACTGGGCCCTCAGGCTTGTGGGGATCAAGGGGCCGGGCTGGCTGGCTGACCCCAACTGGGCCCTGCCCTCGCTGGCCATCATGAGCCTGTGGGGGGCGGGTGGGGGCATGGTGCTGTACCTGGCGGCGCTGCAGTCGGTGCCTACAGCGCTGTACGACGCTGCCAAGGTGGATGGAGCCACGGCCCTCCAGCGTCTCCGCTACGTCACTCTGCCCATGATCTCGCCGGTCGTGTTCTTCAACCTGGTGATGGGGACGATCGGCACTTTCCAGTACTTCACCAACGCCTACGTCATGACCCAAGGGGGGCCTAACAACGCCACCCTGTTCTACAACCTGCACCTGTACAACAACGCCTTTCGCTACTTCCGCATGGGATACGCTGCGGCGCTGGCCTGGGTGCTGTTCGTCATCATTCTGTTCTTCACCCTTCTCATATTTCGCAGCTCGACTGCGTGGGTCTACTACGAGGGCCAATTGAGAGGAGGCAGGGCCTGATGGCCGTAGCGAGAACCGCAGGCAGAGCGGCCGGGCGGACGAGGACACTCCGGCTCCGGGGGGAGGCGCTGGGGCAGGCACTGGCGTTGGTCGCCTTGAGCCTGGGCGCGGTGGCCATGGTGTTTCCCCTGGTGTGGATGATCTCCTCCTCCCTCAAGCCTCTGGCCCAGATAGACCTGTTCCCGCCGGTGTGGATCCCGACCGAGCAGGTGAAGCTGGAAGTCGGGGGCCAGGTCTACCCGCTGTACGAGGTTCAGCTGGACGGGGAGACGCGCCGCCTGGTGATGGTGGCGAAGGCGCAGCGGGTGGGGACGTTCGCCGATCCGGATGACCTGTCCGCCACGGTGGAGGCCGACGTGAACCGGGCCAAGCCGGTGGAGCGGGTCCGGCTTCGCTGGGACAACTACGTAGAGGCCATGACGGTGGTGCCTTTCGGCACCTACGCCATCAACACGGCCAAGGTGGTGTTTGGCTCCATGGCTGGGATGTTGATCTCGACATCGCTGGTGGCGTACGGGTTCTCTCGCTTTCGCGCCCCCGGGCTGGGGTTGCTCTTCCTCCTGCTGCTCTCCACCACGATGCTGCCCAGCCAAGTGACGCTGATCCCCACCTACATTCTGTTCAGCAAGCTGGGTTGGGTGGACACGCTCAAGCCACTGATAGTGCCGTCGTTCTTCGCCGGGGCCTACGACGTCTTCCTGCTGCGGCAGTACTTCATGACCATACCCCTGGAACTGGACGACGCCGCCAAGATGGACGGTTGTGGCACCCTGGGCATTCTGTTTCGTATTCTGCTGCCGCTGGCTAAGCCGGCCATCGCCACCCTGGCGATCTTTCACTTCATGTGGGCCTACAACGACTTCTTCAGCCCCCTAATCTATTTGCACCACCAGCGCAACTTCACCATAGCGCTGGGCCTGCAGAGCTTCAACGCCTTCCGGGCCACTCGCTACGACTTGCTGATGGCAGCGTCTCTGGTGACAGTGCTGCCCTGCATACTGCTGTTCTTCTTCGCCCAGCGCATCTTCATCCAGGGAGTGGTGGTCACCGGGGTGAAGGGGTAGCATGCGGCTGGGTACGACGAGCAGCGTGGAAGGCTGGAGCTGAGGAAGGAACCGACCGGGCGAGCGGCAACGCCCCGGTAGTTGTCCCCGCTTTGGGGCGTGCCCGCTTCAGGGCTGCGGTCCTGGCGCCTGCCTCCGGTGTCTCTTGGCCATTTCGGTGACCTATATCGAGTATCTGTTGTCGCGTGGTGGGGGAGTCACTCTCATGGGTGCTTACAGCCGGCTGCAGGTTAGGCAGATCCGCGAGGTGAATCAGAGGGAGATCCGCTCGCGGACGGCGAGTGGACTGGCGGGGATTCTCATGGTCGCCTGCCTGTTCTGGTGGTGGGGGCTCTTGGCCGAGGACTGGCCCGACCTCCAGTCCGTCGCCCTATCGTCGGCGCTCATCCCGACTTTTTTCGTCGCGCGGCACTGGGCCGAACGTAAGCCCACGGTGTCCGCGGCTCTCGTGCTCTCAGGCTGCCTAGCCACGGCTGTGCTGTCTCCCACGCTCTTGCCGCGAGAGGCGGTGGCGCCCCTGCTGGTCCTGCCGGGAATGGCCGCTGCTGGGCTTCTCGGGCTTCCAGCCGGGCTGGGGCTGACGGTGCTGGTATTGCTGCTCGCTGTCGCGGATCTGGCGGGGACGGGCCTGCTGCTCGGGGCCCAGGTGCTGCTGGTCTACCTGGCGGTCTGGGCCGTTCTGTCTCCTCGCGACAGCGTGCTCGACTGGTCTTGGCTGAGGAGCGCCGAGGCCACCTACCTGGCGGAGCAGTTGCGCGACCGGCAAGGGGAGCTGAATAAGGCCCTGGCTGCCCTGCACGTGGCGTACCAGCTCCTCGAGAGAAGCAACCGCGAGTTGGCAGTGGCCCACCAGGAGGCGGAGGAGGCGCGGCGTCTGAAGGAGGAGTTCGCCGCCAACGTCAGCCACGAGTTGCGCACTCCCCTCAACATTATCCTAGGGTTCGCAGAGATCATGCACCGAGCCTCTGCCACCTACGGCGCCATCGAGTGGCCACCCATGCTACGCCGGGACGTGGCCGAGATATGGCGGAGTGCCTGCTACATCAGCGAGCTGGTGGATGACATCCTGGAGTTGGCGCGGGTAGACGCGCTGCGCATGCCGGTGAAGCGGGAGTTGTCCGACCTTGCCGCGATCATACAGGAGACGGTGTCGCTAGCTGAGAGGCTGGTGGACGGCAAGGCCATCTCTCTCGAGCTCGACCTGGGTCCGGGCCTGCCGCCGCTGTATCTGGACCGCACTCGCATGCGGCAGGTGCTGCTAAACCTGCTGACCAATGCCATTCGCTTCACCGACGCCGGCACGGTGAGGGTCTCGGCCGTGGCACGGGACGAGGACGTGCTGGTGACCGTGTCCGACTCGGGAGTGGGGATACCGGCTCATGAGCTTGAGCTGATCTTCCGGGAGTTCTACCGGGCACAGGGGCCGGGCGAGCGGGGCGGGAAAGGGTTGGGGCTGGCGATCGCTCGCCGATTCGTGCAGCTGCATGGTGGCAGGATCTGGGCTGAGAGCCGCATGGGCTCCGGCTCGCAGTTCCACTTCACCATACCCCTTCAGGGCAAGCAGGTGTCCAAGCTGGCGGGCCACCTGAGCGCGTCGGTGCCGGGCAGCCACTCCATCCCGGTGCTGGCTGTCAGCCTCGGCGGCCATGAGCAGGCTTATGGTTTCCTCGCCCGCCACCTGGATGGATTCGACGTGATCCCGGCCTCGCGTCCGGAATCGGTGGCGGAACTGCTGGACCGGCATCACCCCAGAGCCCTCCTTGTGGAAGGCCCTCTGCCTCAGGTGGCGACGGAGGCCGAGCGGCTGGCCGAGTCGCTCCCGCCGGGGGTCCCGATCATCGCAACGACGCTGCCCGCGCCGTCGGTCATGGGAGCCGACGAATGCTTCGACGCCCTCCTGGGGAAGCCGGTGACCCGGGAGCGGCTCCTTTCGGTGCTCCGTCGCTTCGTGCAGTCGGGCTCGGTCCTGGTGGTGGATGACGACCGCGGGTTCGTGCAACTCGTGCGGCGCATGCTGCTGTCATCCGAGACCCATTTCGACGTTCGCTGGGCCTACGAGGGGGCGGAGGCTCTAGAGAAGCTCAGGGCAGCTCCGGCAGACGTGGTCCTGCTGGATATGGTGATGGAGCCGATGAGCGGCGCGGAGGTGGCTCGAGCTATCAGGCAGGAGGAGGCCTTTGCCGGGATTCCCATCGTGGGGGTGACTGGAGCCACAGGGCTTCGAGACGAGGCACGGATCTCCTGGGTGCAGGTGAGCAAGCGCGGCGGCATGCGAGATGCCGAAGCGCTTTCGGTGCTGCGAGCGATTCTCGAGGGAGCCAGGGCCGAGTACGTGGTCAGCGAGCCCAGCGGTTCACGGCGGACAGCAGCTGGACCTGGGACACTGGCTTGCGCAAGTGCGCCTTAGCTCCCAGAGCCTCTGCCAGCAGTGGGTCCTCGAATACGGAACAGACTATCACCGGTATGTCCGCCGTGTCTTCTCTTGCCCGCAGGACGTTAAGGATAGTCCACCCATCGGTGCCTGGCATGAGCAGATCCAGGACTATAACGGACGGCTGAAGGTTTCGGGCCATGTCGTATGCCAACCTGGGTTCGGACACGCCCACCACGCGCCAGAATCCGCCCGGCTCCAGGTAGCGCCGGTACAACTCCACCGCCACCGTGCTGTCCTCCACCACCATCACTGTTTTGGGTTGGTGCAGAGGCACTTTGAGGGCGATGCCCAGGGACGTCCTGTCCTCTCGGATTGATAGCTCCAGGTTAAGGGCGGTTGCCAGCTTCCGGAGGCCCTCAACTGCCTGGGGGCTGACAATGCCTGCGAGCGGGACCGGGCCGATCTTGACCTCAGCCATCCTCTCGCTCGCGCCGGACACAACAATCCGTACACAACCCTCGGCGGAACTCTGCAACACCAGACTCAAGCTCTGGATGAGCAACTGGCGCAGAACCCCCTCGTCGGCGAACAGGTGATCGTCGGTCAGGTCGACGTCGAGGGACACCGTGCGCCCCAGGCTCTTGGCCAGGGGCTCAATGGTGCCAATGGTGGCCTGTATGGCCCGGGCGAGCCCGAACTGCGCCGGCCGGACGGCCACGCTTATCTCTTGAGTCTCTCGACTACCCGGTCCGGCGGCATTGCTGGTCTGGGCGATCGTGGCCAGGTGGGTGGATAGCACGTCGGCGAACTTGGCTTCGGCTGCCCTGAGCTCTCGGTGAACCTGGCGCTCGCTGAGGTTGATCTCCTCACCCACCTCCTCGACTGTCATTCCCTCCACGTAGCGGAGCCAGAGGACGGCGTAGCTCCGGGCCTCAGGGCTGCGGATGGTGCCCCCTCGGGGAGGGCGCAGGAACTCTATACAGTCCAGCACTATGGCCCGGAGGGCATCGGCCCGGCTCAGGGGCTGGGCTTCCCGCAGGCCGGGCAGGCCAGGCAGCAACTCGGTACTACTGAGGGCCGGGTTGTCGTTGAGGTGGGCCAGTAGCCAGCGAGCGGTGTCCGTGTCCACGTTCATGCGGCCGTGATGCTCCCAGCGGTCTGCCAAGCCGGGGTGGGGCGGGCCTGCTCGGCCTCTGCGGGAAGACAGGCCGGATGGCCGACCCCGGCGGATAGCCGAAGCTGAGAGTTGGCAGCCAGATGGCAGAGCGATGACATTCCTCTTGCGCTCCTCATGCGTCATCATTATAGCTGCTGACATAGGCGGCGGGAATCCATAGGGATCGGTAGCTTGCAGGTCCCTATGGCGGCCGGCCTCTGAGGGCCGGTGAATGTGTCGAGGTGTAGCTGCTCGAGGGCTACGCCACCACGGAGGGTGTGTCTTTGGCAGTAGCGGAGGTGTCCACTGAGCGCAAGTGGTTCCGCTTGAGCTCCAGCGATCGGGAGAACCTGGACGGCTACCTGTTCATCCTACCGTGGCTGATCGGGTTCTTTGGGCTGACTCTGGGGCCTATGGTCGCGTCGCTGTACTACAGCCTGACCGACTACCCGCTGCTGAGCGGCGCCACGTGGGTCGGCCTGGCCAACTACCGGGAGCTGCTTTCGGACCGGCTGTTTCCCACAGCGCTCAGAGTCACCTTCGTCTACAGCGTCTCGAGCATTCCGCTCGGAATGAGCCTCGCCATACTTCTTGCTCTCCTGCTGAATGTCCGCATCCGGGGCATACTGGCCTTCCGGACGGTGTACTACCTGCCCACCATTCTGGGCGGAGTGGCCGTGTCGCTGATCTGGATGCTGCTCTTCAGCGCCAACTTTGGCCTGTTCAACTGGCTCCTGGAGCTGGTGGGCATACAGCCGGTTCGCTGGCTCACCAGCCAAAGGTGGGCACTGTGGGCGCTGGTGCTCATGAGCCTCTGGGGCGTAGGCGGCAGCGTTATCATCTTCCTGGCGGGCCTGCAGAACATCCCTGCTCATCTGTACGAATCAGCTAAGATTGACGGTGCCAACACGCTGCAGGAGTTCCGGTTTGTGACCATTCCGCAGCTGACCCCGACCATCTTCTTCAGCCTGGTGATGGGAATCATAGGGGCGCTGCAGACCTTCACTCAGTCCTTCATCATGACCGGCGGAGGGCCCAACAACGCCACTCTCTTCTATGTTCTGCTCCTGTACAGGAACGCTTTTCAGTACTTCAGAATGGGGTACGCGTCGGCTATGGCTTGGGTCCTCTTCGTCATCATCCTGGTCCTGACGCTCATGGTGTTCCAGAGCTCGCCCATGTGGGTGCACTATGAGGCGTCACTGCGCGGCGGCAGGAGGGGCTAGGTGACCTCAGCATCCCGGGCGTCAGCGAGACCGGCGGGAATCGAGGGCCGTAGTGCAGCTGGAGTAGGCATGAGAACCGCCCGGCGATTGCAGCGGCTGGCAGTGGTGGCTACTCTGAGCGCAGGTGGGTTCTTCTACCTGCTGCCCCTCTTCTGGATGGCGATGTCGTCGCTAAAGACCGGAGGAGAGGTCTTCGCCTATCCGCCCAAGTGGTTCCCTTCAGAGCCTCAGTGGCACAACTACGCTACCGCGTTCGAGCAAATGCACTTCCCGGTCCTGCTGAAGAACTCGCTTCTGATCACAACGACTACCATCATCGGTGCGATGCTGTCTTCGTCAATGGCGGCTTACGCCTTCGCCCGCCTGAGGTTCAAGGGCCGAGATATCTGGTTCATGATCGTGCTGGCGACCATGATGCTGCCCGGGTATGTCACTATGATCCCAGTCTACATAATCTTCAGGCACCTGGGATGGATCAACACCCTGAAGCCATTGATTGTCCCTTCGTTCCTGGGCGGAGGCGCCTTCTACATCTTCCTGCTCCGGCAGTACCTAATGACCATACCCTACGACTTGGATGATGCGGCTCGAATAGATGGCTGCAGCAACTTCCGCATCTACTGGAACATCCTGATGCCTCTAGCCCGGCCGGCGCTGGGGGCAGTGGCCATCTTCCTGTTCATCGGCCACTGGAACGACTTCTTTGGCCCCTTGATCTACTTGCACTCTCAGAAGAACTTCACCCTGGCCCTCGGTCTCTACCGGTTCAAGGGACCGTATACCACCGAGTGGAACTACCTCATGGCTGCCACCCTGATGGTGGCGGTGGCACCGCTCATCATCTTCTTCCTGTTCCAGCGTTACTTCATCGAGGGGCTGGTGATGACGGGCATCAAGGGTTAGGCAAGCCTTGCGCCACCGGCTGTGCACCGGGCCGCGGGGCTCAAAGCGGATAACCGTCGCGTGACTAGAGGAGGCAGAGAGATGGAGAGCAAGGGGATTAGCCGCCGTTCGTTACTGAAGGGCTCTGCTCTGGTGAGTGCGGGGGTCCTACTGGCCGCTTGCGCTGGAGCCTCACCTGCGCCACAAGCGGGTGAGCCAGCGGCGGCCGCAACCGAAGCTCCCGCTCAGGCTGAGCCTGCCGCTGAGGGGGAGAAGATCAAGCTAGTGGTGGAATGGCCGCAGTACACGCCGGCCAAGACTCGGTGGGGGGAGACGGCCTTCGCTTCGTACATGGAGGCGTTTCCCCACATCGAGATCGAGCCCATGTACAACACCAACCCGGATGAGAAGCTCACGGTGGCCATTGCTGGTGGCACGCCGCCCGATGTCGCCTGGCATGGCTACGGCTGGCCCAAGTGGGCGGTGGAAGGCGTGTTCATGCCTCTGGACGAACTGTTCGTTCAGAACAACGTGGACAAGAGCATCTTCTGGGACGTCGCCATCTCTGGTCTGACTTGGGACGGGAAGCTGAGCGCCATGCCTCTCGGGCTGCTTTCCTGCGTGGTGGCGAACAACCTCGACATCTACGCAGAGGCAGGAGTCGAGCCACCGGCGGAGACGGGGGACTGGACCTTCGGCGACCTCATAACTTGGGGCCCGAGCATGACCGACCCGGCCAACAAGAAGTTCGCTGCTACGCTGGACCAGGGCTACTCGATGCACTGGTTGGTGGCCATGGGCGGGAACATGGGATCCAAGAATGACCAGTGGTTGGAGATGGACCTCAACAGCCCGGAGCGGGTCGCAAGCATGCAGATGTACTATGACCTGGTGCGCAAGTACGAGATCGCAGCCCCACCCGAGGTCACCAGCGAGATGGGCATGATGCCCTACTTCGCCTCCAACCTAATCGGCAACCACTGGGGTTACATCTGGATGGTGCCGACCTTCCGCAACGATGTCACCGACTTCGAGTGGGACATCGCCCCGGTGCCGTACCTGGAGGCCAACGGCAAGAAGTGGCGCTACTCTTCGATCTACACTGAGGAGATGGCCATCATAAGTGGAACCCAGCATCTGCAGGAGGCCTGGGACTTCACCCTCTGGTTCTGCACTACCCAGTTAGAGCAGGCAGCCCTGGATGCGGCCACGATCCCGGCAGTACGGGAGATTGCGGAGAGCGATAGGTTCCTTCGCCGTGATCTCCCCCCGAAGCACATTGAGCGCTACTTGGAGGCACTCGACTTCGGCGTGCCTACGATGAACCATCCTGAAGTGAACCCGATGCTGGAGCGCTATAACGAACTGTGGCCCTCTATCCTGTCCGGTGAGGTGGAGATGCCCATCCAGGCGTTCCTCGATGAGGTCAACCAGTTTGCTCAAGAGGTGCTAGACGCCTGGAACGCCAAGCACAGCTAGCTGCGTCGTCTTAAGGCACCCTCTGACGCAGGGGGCAGGCAGCAGGCTGTCTGCCCCCAGTTTCTGCACTCCAAGACCTGTGGGATCAGGATCATGACTGGCCGAGAGCGCATCATCACAGCCTTGAGTCATCAAGAGGGTGATTGCGTGCCCATGGTGGACATCTCTTACTGGCCGGACACCATCCGTCGCTGGGAGCAGGAGGGACTCCCTGTGGGAACCGACCCGCGGGACTACTTCGGCCTGGACCGGATCCACACGGTGGGCATTGACTCTACTCTGCAGCTTCCCACCGCCATTCAGGAAGAAGGCGAGGCCTACCGGCTGGAGTGGAACGCCGACGGCGTCCTCATGAAGACTTGGAAGGACTCCTACGCCCCGCCCTCGGAGATCGGGTGGCGCATCGCAACCTTCGACCAGTGGCGGAAGGTCCGGCACCGCCTGCAACCAGGACCGGACCGGTTGTCACCAGGGGCGCGGGAGGCGGCGGCGGCAGCCCAGGCGCGAGGCGAGTATGTGGTGATCTCACCGGTTGAGCCGGCCTGGTTCTTCATCCGCACCCTGGGCGCGGAGACCGCTCTGCCAGCCATGCTGGAGCAGCCGGGCTTTCTCGACGACGTGCTGGAGACGGTGACGCAGTTCGTGCTGGGGATGCTGGACGAGGTCACCAGGCAGGAAATCGCAGTTGATGCGCTTTGGTTCTTCAGTGACCTGTGCTACCGCAATGGGATGCTCTTCTCGCCCCGAGTCTACCGGAGGCACGTGTTGCCGCGTCTTTGTCGGATCTGTGATCGCTGCCACGCGCTGGGCCTCAAGGTGATCTACCACTGCGACGGCGATGTCTCGGAGCTGATACCGTTGCTGATCGAGGCTGGTGTGGACTGTGTTCAGCCGCTGGAGGCTCGGGCGGGCAACGACGTCCGGGAGTACAGGAGGCGATACGGACACGAGATCGCCTTCTTCGGGAACATCAGCGCCGACGTAGTGGCGCAAGGGGACAGAGACGCGATTGAGGAAGAGGTCCGCAGCAAGGTAGGCTATGCTAAGAAGGGGGGAGGCTACCTCTACCACATAGACCACTCGGTGCCTCCGGGGGTAAGCTTCGCCGCCTACACCTGGCTGATGGAGTGTGTCAGGAAGTACGGTTCATACCAGTAGCCTTTGCCCGAAGCCAGCTTCGCCCCTGTTGAGCCGGGGTGGTGGGCAGCAGCTCTAGATCGCCACGGAGTTCCCATGACCGACGATCCCATCATTGACTACGCCGACATAGACCAACGGCGCCGGGCCCTCTACGAGGGGTTCGACGCCTACTTCACCCGGCGCTGCCACCAGGCCTTCGACACCCGGGTGGAACGCTGGGACCGGCACTACGGCAGCATCCCCGAATACGAGCGCTCTATGGAGCCCATGCGGGCCCGCTTCGCCGCCATGATCGGCTACGGTGGCCAGCCCGATTGCGACCCCCAACCCCGGTGGGAAGACCTGGGCCAGACCGAGCGCTTCTCCCTGAAACGGCTCTGGCTGCAGGTCTTGCCGGAGGTGTGGGAGGATGCGCTGTTCCTTATCCCTCACGGCTCCGGCCCGCGCCCTCTGGTGGTGGCGCAGCACGGCTTGTGCGGCACCCCAGAAGAGGCCTGCGGCTTCGTGGTGGATGCCATCAGGCCGGACTACAGCTACCACCGCATGGGCATCCGCCTGGCGGAGCGGGGCTTCGTCGTGCTGGCGCCGCATATGGTTGGGGGCTTCGGCACCGACGAGGGAGGAGCCCGGTACGTGCCTGCCCTGGGCGATCAGGAATGGGCCCGGGCCCGTACCCAGCTCTACCGCAAGGCCTACCTCATTGGCGAGCGCCTCATCGGCACCGAGTTCATGTGCACCTCCCGGCTGCTGGACTACGTGTCCACCCTTCCCGAAGTAGATCCCAATCGGATCGGGTTCTACGGGTTGAGCCAGGGTGGCCAAAGCGCTCTCTTCTTCCCCGCGGTAGACACCCGCATCAAGGCGAGCGTGTCCTCGGCCTTCTTTCAGCGGCGCATCGGCAAGATGATTGACTATGACTACCCTCGCACCCCGTACGTCAAGACCTTCGAGGAAGACAAGTTCTTCGCCGGCTGGCTCAAGTACTTCGATGACTCCGACGTGGTGAGCCTGATCTGCCCCCGCGCCTTCGCCGCCGAGACCGGCCGGCAGGACGGAGCGGTGTGGTACGAGGCCTCGCGCGCCGCTTACGAGGATGCCCGCGAGCACTACCGCCGGCTGGGCATCGAGGATAGGATCGCCTATCTCGAGCACGACGGGGGCCACGTGGCGCGGGGAGTCGAAAGCCTCGATTTCCTGGCCCGGTACCTCAGTCTGGCGGGGTAGGGGAGGACCACTGCGTCCGCCCTTTGCACCACGCAGGTGCGGTGCCCTGCCCTACCGATCCCAGGCAGCGGTACCCGCCCGCGGTGAATGACGCCTTGGGAGGCTGACAAGCCAATGAGCATGACCTCACGAGAGCGCTTCCGCGCCATCACCCGGTTCCAGATGCCCGATCGGGTTCCCCTTTGGGACCTGGAGGGCATCACTGAGCAGGCCGTCCGGCGCTGGTGCACGGAGGGGTTCCCCTGGGGCCGGGACATCCGGGAGTACGTGGGCTTCGACGGCAACACCTTCGTTCCCATCCACACCGGTCCCATCCCCGCCTTCGTTCAGCGCACCTTGTCGTCGGACGAGGAGTGGACGACGTACAGGGACGAGTTTGGCTTCACCGTCCGCCGGCTCAAGGCTCAGACGGTGGCCCCCACGGTGTATGTGTATCTCAAAGGGTCGGTGGAGACGCGGGAAGACTGGGAGGCGATGAAGCGTCGCTACGACCCCGCCGACGTAAGGCGGCTGCCCCTGAGTTGGGGGCCGGAGCTATTCGAGGCCTATCGCACTGGCGGGAGTGCGGTGGGGCTGAGCATGATGTGGGGGCCGGGGCGGGGGCCCAAGAACGGCTACATGCTGGGGTTGGAGAGGTTCCTGGCCGCCCTTCACGATGAACCCGCCTTCGTGCACGACATCTTCGACTTTTGGGCCGAGTTCACCATAGCGTTGTGGGGGCCGGTGGTAGAGAGGGTGCCGGTAGACTACGTGGTGCTCAACGAGGATGGGTTGGCGTACAAGACCTCCAGCCTGATCGGGCCGGAGACGTACCGGCGCTTCTGGAAGCCCTACGTGGGGAGGGTGATCGAGCACCTGCGGGGCAAGGGGGTGGAGGTGTTTTCGTTCTACACCAGCGGCAACATCGAGCCCCTGATCCCGGTGCTGTTGGAGACGGGCTTCAACCTGTTCGGGCCCTTGGAGGTAGCGGCGGGGATGGACGCGGCGAAGCTGCGGCGGGAGTACGGGCGCGACGTGCTCTTGTATGGCAACATCTCGCGCCAGGCGCTGATGGACGGGCCCGAGGCGGTGGAGCGGGAGGTGATGGGGAAGGTCCCCTGGCTGATGGAGCAGGGGGGCTACATTCCAGCGGTGGACGACATGATCCTGCCCGACATCTCGTTTCGCTCCTTCATGCGCTACGTGGAGCTGATAAGGGAGATGAAGCTCTCCTGACGTTGCGCCCCTGGGCAGGAAGTTCACTTGGGGCGCCCGCAGCCTGAAGAGGGCAGCTTTACTGTCCCACTGCATTGACAGGAGCAAGGCCTAGCCAACGCATCGCAGACGACGCATCGCGGCGTCTCTTCCCCCATGCCGGGTCGGGGTCGGCACGACTCCCGCCCGGCTTTCGCTTCTGCGTCGGACCGCTCGGGGCCAGGCTACTGAACGCAGAGGGCGGCCTGAGGCGTTGGGCGTCGCGGCCCAAGTGCGCTAAGCTCGACCCACAGGGGCCGAACGGGGCCAACTCTGAGGCACGAGAGGGATGCAATGAAGAAGGGTATCTGCCATGCCTGCTTCCCTGACACCGTTGCTCTGGACGCCCGGCTGGATCTGGCGCAACGGGCCGGGTTCGACGGCTATGAGCTGATCGTGGAGCGGCCGGGCGAGGGCGAGCTGCACGCCGACAGCACCGGAGCCGATCTCCGGGACATTGCCCGCCGCGTGGCCGCTCACGGCATGGAGATCTGCTCCATGTTCGGCAGTCCTTACACCAACCAGTTCCCCATCACCAGTCCGGACCCAGAGCTGTGGGAGCGGGGCATCCGGGCGTTGGAGAGGATGCTGGAGATCGCCAATGGGCTCGAAGTGAGCACGCTGCTCTACGTAGCGGGCCGGGTGGCCGAGGACATGCCCTACGATACCGCCTACGACCGGGCGCTGGAGGCGTTGCGTCGGGTGGCGCCGCGGGCGGAAGAGCTGGGGGTCTTCATCTGCGTGGAGAACGTGGGCAATCGCTTCCTGCAAAGCCCGCTGGAGATGCGGGACTTCATCCTGGCGGCGGGCAGCGATCACGTGCGGGCCTACTTCGACGTGGGCAACGTCCTGCACCTGGGACAGGGGTGGCCGCAGCAGTGGCTGCGCATCCTGGGCCCCGTCCTGCGGCAGATACACGTGAAGGACGTGAAGATCGGTCCTCGCGGACAGGCGGCGGTGATGCTGCTCCAGGGAGACGTTGACTGGCCGGCCGTCTTGAGCGCTTGCCGGGAAGTGGGCTACGATGGATACCTGGTGGCCGAGGTGGGGGCATACCGGCACTATCCCGAACGCACGCCTTTCGACATCTCGGCGGCGATGGACGTGATGCGTGATGCGTGATACGTGATACGTGATGCGTGATACGTGATACGTAAGCGGCACTGGCTGTCACGTATCACGCATCACGTGTCACGTGTCACGTATCACGTATCACGCAGCAACATGGAGGCAATCATGCCGAACACCCTGCGGGTGCTCGCCATCGGGGCCCATCCCGACGACTGCGACTATCGGTTCGGCGGTTGTGCCACCAAGTATGTGCGGTTGGGGCACCAGGTGAAGTTCGTCTCCCTGACCAACGGCGACGGGGGTCACTACCGGGAGGGAGGAGGGCCGCTGGCCCGACGCCGCTATCAGGAGGCCCAGCGGGTGGCCCAGATCGCGGGCATCGAGTACCAGTTGCTCGATCTCCACGATGCCGAGCTGATCCCGTCCCTGGAGAACCGTTGGGTAGTGGTGAACGTGATCCGGGAGTTCCGGCCCGATCTCGTGGTGACCAACCGGCCCAACGACTACCACCCCGACCACCGCTACACCTCCCAACTGGTGCAGGATGCTGCTTACACGGTGACCATCCCTAACGTTCAGGCCCTTACGCCTCATCTGCGGTATAACCCGGTCATCGCTTACTGGAGCGACAGCTTCACCCGACCCTATCCCCACACGCCCGACGTGGCTGTGAGCATTGATGACGTGGTGGAGAACAAGATAGACATGTTGGACAGCCACGTGTCCCAGTTCTACGAATGGCTGCCCTACAATCACGGCGCTCTGGAGCAGATGCCGGAAGGCCGGGAGGCAAGACGCCAGTGGATGGCGGCCCAACGTCTGGGCATGATGGCCCGGGAGGCCGACCGCTGTCGCGACCTGCTGAAGCGCCTGTATGGAGACGAGGCGGGCGCTCGAGTCCGGTACGCCGAGTCGTTCGAGTTCGGGGAGTACGGCGGTCAGGTGACCGAGGAGACGCTAGGGGAGCTCTTTCCCTTCTTCGGAGAGCAGTACCCCATGGGACGGGGAGGCTAGCACGATGGGTAAGCTTCGAGTAGGCGTGTTGGGACTGACCCACGATCACGTGTGGGGCAATCTGGCCGATCTGCAGTCCTCGGACCTGGGGGAACTGGTGGCAGTGGCTGACCCCAACCAACCCCTGCTGGACCGGGTCCGCAGCGAGCATGGCGTGGGCACTTTCGACTCGTACGAGGCGATGCTCGAGGAGAGCGAGCTGGACGCCGTCTACGTCTACGCCGACAATGCCGGCTCGGTGGAGCTGGTGGAGATGGCGGCTGATCGAGGGCTCCACGCGCTGGTGGAGAAGCCCATGGCTGCCGACCTGCTGGGTGCCGACCGCATGATAGCCGCCTGCCGCAGGGCCGGCACCCAACTGATGGTGAACTGGCCCTTCGCCTGGTGGCCAGCGCTCCAGCATGCGCTGAGCCTGGCTCAGTCCGGGCGAATCGGACGACCGTTCTGCACCCGCTACCGGGCCGCCCACGCTGGCCCCAAGGAGCTCGGGTGCTCGCCCTATTTCTGCGACTGGCTGTATGATCCCGCCCGGAACGGGGCAGGAGCTCTCATGGACTACTGCTCCTACGGCTCCGCCCTGGCTCGCTACCTCCTGGGACAGCCCAGCCGGGTGACGGGGATCGTGGGCAGGCTGGTCAAAGACTACGTACTGGTGGACGACAACGCCGTCATCGTCATGGAGTGGCCGAAGGCCATGGCGCTGGCGGAGGCCTCTTGGAGCCAGATCGGCCACCTGACCTCCTACGTGACTGTCATCTACGGCACCGAGGGCACTCTGGTAGTGGAGCCCGGAAAGCAGGGCCGCGTCCTTTTGGCGGACCAAGAGCACGACGAGGGAGTGGAGGTGAAAGTACCTCCGCTGCCGGAGGATGAAGCCAGCGCGACGGCCTACTTCCTGAGTCGTCTGGCGCGAGGAGAGCCCATCGTCGGCCTCTGCAGCGCCGAGGTCGGTCGGGACGCGCAGGAGATACTGGAAGCGGGGCTGCAGTCGTCCGCCACCGGCAGCGCCATCTCGCTTCCGCTACCCATGGCGTACGCCTGACGGAGGGTAGCAGGGCCGGTGGCGGGGGTGAGGCCAGGGGAGGAGAGCGATGACGGGGCAGGATCGTTGGGACGAGAGCCGTCGGGGTCTCGCCCTCAAGCTCGGGCTGTCGCTCGCCGGGTTGGGCTGGTTGCGGCTGTTCGTGGAGCTGGGTGACCGGGAGCTGGATCTAGCCCTGGTGGGCCTGCTCCTTACGGTCGGTATAGCTCTGCCGTTGATTGCCCTGTACTCGCGCCCACCGGCCACCGTCGGAGCCCTGGCTCAGGTGGGACTGCTCCTGGCGGTGGTCCTGGTATGCCAGGGACCCCTCGGGTATGGAGAGGCACTTCCCTTTCTGGCGTTGCCGCTCTTGCTGAGCCTATTCCTGCTGCCGGCCTGGCTCGCTGTGCCCGCGGCGGTGGGGATGTCGCTCCTGCCCCTAATTCTGAGCGGGAGCCTGGTGCCGGTCGGTCGGGAGAGCTCAACGCTGTTGCTGGCCTCGGTGGGGATGGTGGGGCTTCTCCAGGCCTCTACCGGCAGGTCGCTTCTGTTCGAGGCCTGGGGCCAGACGGAGCAACTGAACGTTCTGGCGCGGGAGGTGCGGCTGCGTCAGGAGGAGGTCAACCGGCTGAACAAGGCGCTGCGGGTCTCCAATGGGCTGCTGAAGCGCAGCCTCAACGAGCTAGGGCAGGCACAGCGCGAGGCCCAGGAGGCCCGGCAGCTCAAGGAGCAGTTCGCCACCACGGTCAGTCACGAGCTGCGCACTCCACTCAACATAATATTGGGCTTCGTGGAGGTGATGCAGCGCTATCCGGAGGTCTATGCCGGCGCCGTATGGACCCCCGCCCTCAGGAGGGACGTCATCGAGATCCAGCGCAGCGCCCGCTACCTGTCGGAGCTGATTGACGACGTGCTGGACCTGGCCCGGCTGCAGGCTCTCAAGATGCCTGTCCGGCGCGAGCACGTGGATCTGCGGGTGATCGTCGAGGAGGCTATCGAGGTGGCCTCCCGATTGCTGGCCGACAGGGGAGAGGTTCGCCTTGTGCGGCACGTCCCGTCCGATCTGCCTGAGCTTTTCATTGACAGGACGCGTATCCGCCAGGTGCTACTCAACCTCCTGGCGAACGCCTGCCGCTTCACCGAAAAGGGGGAGATAACGGTGGCGGTCATGGTTCAGGCGGACGAGGTAGTGGTGTCCGTCGCCGATACTGGGCCCGGGATCCCGCCGGAGGAGTCGGAGCGCATCTTCGAGGAGTTCGAGCAGGCGGATACGGGCGATGAGGACGGGCTCCGCCGCCTGGGCAAGGGCTTGGGCCTGGCCATAGCCAAGCGGTTTGTGCAGATGCACGGCGGGCGCGTATGGGTGGAGAGCGCGCTGGGGGAGGGGAGCACTTTCTTCTTTACTCTGCCGCTGGAGGAGAAGCAGGTGGTCCGGCTTCCGGAAGCGGGGGCTGACGGGCTGCCGAGGGACGAGCGCGTGCCCACGGTCGTGCTGGTGGACGAACCCGAGGGGCGCGCCTTCCTGTCGCGCCATCTCGAGGGCTACCGGATCGTGGGTGCTACTGACCTGCTGGAGGCCAGGAAGCTAGTCCGGCAAGAGCATCCCGACGCCGTGATCGTCAACGTGCCACCGGAGCCGGCGGACGCGCCCCACGGCGCACCTCCGCCCTTCGTGAGCGAACCGGTGCCGGTAGTGCAGTGCTCCTTGCCCGTGAGCCACAACTACGTGGAGGGCGAGCTGTTCGACGACTGGTTAGTGAAGCCCATCGGTGACGACAGGCTGGCGGGGGCTCTGGAGCGAGTGGCCAGGGCAGGCACGCTACTCATTGTGGATGACGACCCGTCCTTCGTCCGTCTGGTGAGAAGGCTGCTGGAGGTGCAGCGAGCGCCCTACCGGGTGATCTGGGCCCACGGCGGGCAGGAGGCGCTGGAGAAGGTCAGAGGCGAACCGGTTGACGTAGTCCTTCTGGACATTGCCTTGCCCGACCTGGGCGGCCACTCGGTGGCCCGCATCATCAGGCAGGAGATGGGCGAGCGGAGCCCGGCCATTGTGGCCGTGACGGCGATACAGCCGGGCATGGAGGGCTCCGGACGTCAAGCGCGCAGCTTCTCCGTTACCTCGGCGGCGGGCCTGTCGGAAGACGACACCCTCACCCTGATCCGTGCCTGCTTGACGCAACTCAAGCCGGCCTACTTGCCGGAGCTGCCTGCGCCAGAGCGGCTAGCAGTTGAGGACGGGTCACAGGCTTGGTGAGGTAGCCGGTAGCGCCCAGGGCGGCGGCCAGCTCTGGGTCGCTGAGCACCGAGCATACGATGACCGGAACCTCCGCCGTAAGAGGGTTCAGCCGCACTGCCTGCAGGACGCTCCAGCCGTCGGTCTCGGGCATCATGATGTCTAGGATGATGGCTGCGGCCCGGTGAGCCACCGCCAGACCGGTGACCAGGCCTGGCCTCTCGGCCAGCACCGGCTTCCACCCCGTGCCTTCGAGGTAGCGGCCGTAAAGGGCGCAAGCGCCCGGGCTGTCTTCTACCACCAGCACTACCCTCTCCGGGTTGAGGGGGAAGTGCATCTGCAGGATGGCATCCTCGCCTTCGGCCGATAGGCGGTAGCCTATCCTCTGTACCTGAAGCAGCTGGCTGGCAGGCCCCGCCAGTTCGCGGCGCAGGATGCCAGGCCTCTGACGTACCCGGAAGCTGAGGCAAGCGAGCTTGTGGTCGGAAGTGAGCGACACATGCACCGGGCCACTGGTCTGAAGTAACGCGCTGAGCACCTGGGCGATGAGGGAGCGCAGAAGGCCCGGCGTGCCCCTGATCGGTAGCCCCGTGGTGGGGCCCTCGTACTCGAGGGTGGTATCCAGGCGCTCGGCCAGAGCGTCCAGGGCAGCCACGGAAGAGGCCACCGCCTCCGCCAGGTCCATCGCCTGAGCCCCGGAGGCGGCCGCCTCCAGCTCCTGCGAGAGGGGCGAGCTGGGGCGCGGGTCCGGCGCATCCTGGCCGGAGAGCCGGGAGCTGAGCAGCTCGGCCAGCCTCTCCTCTCCCCAGCGCAGGTCCCGGTAGACCTGTCGCGGGCTCAGGTGCAGTTCGTAAGCGACGTCCTCTACTGACATGCCCGAGACGTACCTGTAGGTCAGGCAGTCGTAGGCGCGGGAGGCGGATGCGGAGGGTGACGGACCACCGGTGGGCCGCAAGGTCTCGAGCGCGTCCAGAAGGAGATCGCGCACTGCCTGTGCCCGCAGGACCACATCACCAACTTCGCGCGCGGCAACAATCTCCTGCGCCAGAGCGCACCGGGCGAGCTCCGTAGGGCTGTAGAGGCACAGGAGTGCCTCGTGAACCTCTTCGACCCCCAGCGATGCTCCCATGGTCGGGCACCTGCACCACAGAACCGACGGCGGATCCAGACTCATTGTCACCAGCCTGTCAGTGAACTGTCAAGCCATGGCGAGCCCAGCGCGCTACCATTGAGGCGCAGGTGGGAGTGACGACCAGCATAAGGGGCGCGAGCGCCCGCGTAACGAGTTCCGGAGGTGGACTGTGGAAGGTACTGTGGAGGTTACCAAGCGCGTACCGGTGGTGGCCGAGGTGGACGTCCTGGTGGCAGGCGCTGGCATCGCCGGCTGCTGCGCCGCCGTGGCTGCCGCGCGCAACGGGGCCCGGACCATGCTGGTGGACCGGTTCGGCATCCTGGGAGGCAACGTGGGGCCGGGGATGATGTCGGGAGGGGTGGTCCACCTGGCCCTAGGCTATCCCCAGGCAATGATGGGCGGGCTGAAGGGGATCCCGGGCGAGTTCCTCAATCGGTGCGAGGGCTATGCTGACGGACAGATGGGACACCAGCACCTGCGGGACTCGCAGGTGGCCTCGTACGTTTGGCTCAGGATGATGGAGGAGAACCGGGTCCGGCTGTTGCTCAACACCTACGTTGCCGATCCCATCATGGAAGGGAACCGGGTGGTGGGCGTGATGGTAGAGAACAAGTCGGGCTCCCAGGCCATCCTGGCCGGAGTGGTGATCGACGCCACGGCCGACGCTGACGTGGCGATGCGGGCCGGAGCGCCGGTAGACGAGGGCGAGAACTACGTCCACCCCGGCATGCACTTCACGGTGGCCGGGGTGGACACCGGCAGGTTCATGGGCTGGCTGCGAGGCGAGCATCGCATTGATCCACAGGACCTCGCCTGGGCCGAGGAGATCTTCACCCGGCACTTCGGCTCTCCCGTACCGCGGCTGAACCCGCTCATCCCCTTCTACAAGAGGGCCTGGGAGCTGGGGGAGTACTGGATCATCAAGGACATAGACGGCATCGCCAGCGTCAGCCTCGACCACGGCATCCCCCACTCGCCCAATGAGTACTTCGGCCCTCGGGATGGCCTGGTGAGCACCCAGGTGGGCCTGCGGGGCAAGGGCATCCGGAGCGGCGACCAGGCGATGATGAGCAGGCTGGAGGCGGGCTCGCGCCTGTACATCTTCGAGACGGCCCAGTTCCTGCGGCGCTACGTTCCCGGGTTCGAGCAGTCGTACCTGCTGGTGGTGTCGCCCTACTTCCACACCCGCGGCGGGCGGGGGATCGTGGCCGAGCACGCCACCACCATGGAGGACATGGCGGTCGGGCGTCGGTTCGACGACGTGATCTTCGTGCACTACCCCGATCAGCGTCAGCCGAGGGTGGAGGGCGGGGCGGACTTCCCCTACCGGCAGCTCCTGCCTCAGAAGGTGGAGGGGCTGCTGTGCGCTGGGCTCTCAGCCATCCTGCAGCCGCCCTCGATGAGGAACCGGTGGAAGTGCCTGATGATGGGGCAGGCGGCGGGCTTGGCGGCGGCCATGGCGGCCCGCGACGGGGTGACGCCGCGCGACATTGACATAAAGGAGCTGCAGCGCACCCTGGTGCACCGCTACCAGGCTTACCTGGGCGATGGGGAGAGGCTGCGGGAGTTAGGTGTGGCAGAGGCGTAGCCTGGGAGATGGGGGAAGCAGCGTGGAATGCTACTCCGTGGGCGAGACCGTCACGATATTCCGAGACGACCATATCTACGCCTCACACCCGGCCATCGAGGTCCTGGATAGTGGCGAATGGCTGGTGGCGTTCAACTACGTTCGCCGGCACCCGGAGCGCCTACATCCCCCGGAGGATCCCTTCTTTCGCAACGCCATCTGCCGCTCCGCCGACTGGGGGCGGTCGTGGGGGATGCCTGAGTTCGTGCCGAGCTTCGACTGGTACGGGGTGGAGTGCCCGGGCCTACGGCAGCTGAGGAGCGGAGAGGTGGTGTTGAGCCAGTTCCGCTTCGCTTGGTACCCCCTTGGGTTGGCGCGTCGTCGCAGAGAGGCGGGAGAGCGCATCGCCATCGCCTTGGAGCGGCGCCAGTTCACCGAGAAGTTCACGGACGCGGACTGGGAGCGCTCCTGCTACCCCTGGGCCCGGGGGTTCCACGGTCTCTACCTGCATTTCAGCTGCGATGGAGGCCGCACCTTCCAGCGTACGGTGCGGGTGGACACCAGTCCCTATCGGGACGGCTACACCCGCACCGGAGTGGTGGAGCTGTCCGACGGGCGTCTGGCCTACGCCCTGGAGGAGCATCCGTATCTGGAGCACAACTTCATCGTCTTCTCCCACGACGGCGGGCTCAGTTGGTCCCGGCCCACGCTCATCTGCGAGACCAAGGGCCTGATAGACGGGGAGCCCGATCTGCTCGAGGTGGCGCCCGGTCGGCTGCTTTGCGTCTTGCGCGATAGCCGCAACACCGGCTACCTGCACTTCTGTCGCTCCGACGATGGCGGCCGAACCTGGAGTGCGCCGGATAGATCGCGCCTGTTCGGGCACCCTGGGCATCTGCTAAAGCTCCGTGATGGGCGGATCGTCTGCACCTATGGGCGGCGCTCCCCTCCCTTCGGCATCCGAGCGTGCCTGAGCGAGGATGGTGGCCGCACGTGGCGGGTGGAGGACGAGCTTGTGGTCCGCGATGACTTGCCCAACGGCGATCTGGGGTACCCGGCTAGCATCGAGTACGCTCCTGGCAAGCTGTTCGTCTGCTACTACGGACAGGGGCAGGATGGGGTCACCGGTGTTCTTGGCACATACGTGAACCTCGGGTGAGGTCGGGAACAGACTAGAGGAAAGAGCCCTGCTCTTGTCACAAAGCTGTCAGCAGATTGGCGAGCAACCACTACCGGTGGGCTCTATACTGAGGTACAGGTGGTGGCGTGTGGTCTCCGTCCACCGCTGTACGGGGAATCTTTCGGGCCGAGCAGCGAGTACTTGATGGAGGTGCGAGAGATGGCACGGCAGAGTCTGTCGAGACGGAGCTTCTTGCGTGTAGCCGCTGTCGCGAGTGGGGGGGCCGCTCTGACTGCCTGCGCCGCCGCCACGCCCCAAGTGGTGGAAAAGGTGGTGGAGAAGGAGGTAACGCGTGTGGTAGAGGCGGCCGCCCCGACCGCAGTACCCGGCGCCGTTCCTCGGATCCGCTATCTCACAGACTGGTACGGAGGCGACCGGGGCGAGCTTACCTCTCAGTTCCTGGGCGAGTTCGCCGAGAAGTACGCCGATGTGGCCACAGTGGCTTACGAGCCCGCGCCTGAGGTGGGAGACCGTCTGCGGGTGGAGTTTGCCGCCGGCACGGCGCCGGACATCTTCCTCTGGTCGTTTGTGGAGACGCCTGAGTTCAGAGACTGGCTTTTGGACCTCAAGCCCTTCTTCGAGGTAGATCCGGACATCAACGAGCCGGACATCATCAAGCAGCACCCCATCTTCTACGAGAACGGGCAAATCCTGGCCCTGCCCTTCCAGGGACTCTTCTACGGGGAGGAGATCAACGTAGACTTGTTTGAGCAGGCGGGTCTGCCCATGCCCTGGGAGCACGACCACGCCGGCGACAAGTGGTGGAACTGGGATGACTGGGTAGAGGCGGCCGTTGCCATCAATAACCTTGGCGAGGACATCTACGGTTGCACCCTGGGCAACGACGTGGACGGCCCCAACTGGTTCCAGTGGGTCTATTCGAATGGCGGGAGCTACTGGAATCCGGACACCATGGAGACTACTCTGGCCAGCAACGAGGCCACCCTGGAAGCCATGCTCATGCTCAACAGACTCATGTGCGACCTCAAGGTGGCCATTCCCTTTGAGGACTACTCCGCCATGAGGGAGTCCCTGGGCATCAGCCCCGAGGCCGCTGGCATTGTGGGCATCCCGCGTCGGATGGAAGAGCGGGCCGCGGCGGCGGCAGGACTCAATGTGCATCGAGTGGGCATCGCCCGGGCCCCGCGCACCAAGAGCTTCATGAGCAACCACAACCACCAGCCCAACTGCATCTCGGCCAAGACGCCGTATCCAAAGGAGGCCTGGGAGTTGGGCAAGTACCTGGCCAGCTACGAGGTCCAGCTGGCCATCGGCCTGAACGGCACCTCGCAGCCTTGCCGACACTCGGTCATCGAGAGCCCGGAGTACTTCGCCAACCAGCCGGCCATCGCCAAGGAAGCTCTCATCGAGCAGACGCAGAAGGGCGACTTCTACCCCATCTTGAAGGGCTGGCACGAGTGGCGTAACGAGATCCGGCCCATCGTGGAACAGATACTGACGTGTGAGGGAGACCCGGTCGCGGTCCTGAAGGAAGCCGACGAGGTGGGCACGGAGATTCTGCGCCAGTACAACACCTAGGCATCCCTCCAGTGAGGGCGGTCTTCAGTTGCCAGAGGCCGCCCTCTAGGCCTTGGGCCCGGCCTCTGTCGCCGGGCGGACGGAGGTGGGGTGGACGTGTCCGCAGCTGAAGCTCCAATCAGGGAAGCGACGGTACCGCACCGAAGGGCGGGATGGTCGTCGAGCCGTCTCAGACGCGACCTGACCGGATGGGCTTTCATATCGCCCTGGGTGATCGGCTTCCTGGTCTTCACCGCCTTCCCATTTCTCGCTTCCATGTACCTCAGCCTCACCGAGTACAACCTGGCGTCCCCACCAAAGTTCGTCGGGCTGGAGAACTTCAGCTTCATGTTCCTGCGCGACCGGGTCTACTGGACCTCCATGCGGGTGACCTGGACCTACGCCGCCATCACCATACCTCTCGGCATGGTGCAGAGCGTGGCCATCGCTCTGCTTCTGAACCAGAGGATCCGGGGGATAGCGTTTTTCCGCACCGCTTTCTACGTGCCAGGCATGATCAGCAGCGTGGGCTGGATGCTGGTGTGGACCTATCTCCTGGCCAAGAACGGGGCCATCAACTGGGCGCTGGCCCTGATAGGCGTAGAAGGGCCGTCCTACCTGAACAGCACCACGTGGGCACTGCCGGCTCTGGCCCTCATGGGGCTCTTCAGCGTGGGGAGCGCCATGCTGATCATGCTGGCGGCGCTTCAGGGAGTACCCGAGCATCTCTACGAGGCGGTGGAGATAGACGGCGGAGGCGAGGTGGCCAAGTTCCGGCACGTGACTCTGCCCCAGATATCGCCGGCGCTGTTTTACAACCTGGTCATGAGCCTCATCGGGGTCCTGCAGAGCTGGCAGGCGGCCTACCTGATGACCGACGGTGGCCCAAGGCACGCCACCCTGTTCTATGGCCTCCACCTGTACCGCAATGCGTTCGAGTACTTCAAGATGGGCTACGCCAGCGCTCTGGGCTGGGTGGCGTTCATCATAGTGCTGGCACTCACTGGAGTGAACTTCCTCGCTTCCAAGTACTGGGTGTTCTACGAAGGAGGCTAGAGGGCAGTGCCTGCAGCCCAGGTCAGATTCCCGGAGGCTCGCCTATGACGGCGGTGTCCGCACCTAGAAGCAGCTACTTCGCCTCCAGGCGACGCAAGCAAAGGGTTCGCCAGATCTTGGCCTGGGCGGGGCTGATCGTAGGGTTCGCCTGGTTCATGTACCCGCTGCTCTGGACCGTCTCTGGTTCATTCAAGACCTACGCGGACTTCAACCGCATTCCCCCCGCGATCCTGCCCTCGGAGATTCGCTGGCAGAACTACCCCGATGCCTGGGTGAGGGTGCCCTTCTCCCGGTTTTACGTGAATACGATTATCATCACCGTCATCAACATCGTAGGCACCCTCCTGAGCTGTTCCCTGGTAGGCTACGGGTTCGCTCGACTCCAGTTCCGGGGACGAAGCCAGGCCTTCGCCCTCATGCTCAGCACCATGATGCTGCCCTGGTGGGTCACCCTCATCCCTACGTACATCATCTTCCGGCAGCTGCACTGGATCGATACCTGGCTTCCCCTCACGGTACCGGCCTTCTTTGGCTCCGCCAGCTCCATCTTCCTCATTCGTCAGTTCTTTCTGACGCTGCCTCGGGAGTTGGACGAGGCGGCAGAGCTGGACGGGTGCGGCAAGTTTGCCATCCTGTGGCGGGTGCTTCTGCCTCTCATGAAGCCAGTGCTGGCCACCATCGCCATCTTCACCTTCATCGGCAACTGGAACAGCTACTTACAGCCCCTCATCTACCTGCATCGGTCGGAGCTGTTCCCCATCTCCATCGGGCTTCAGTTCTTGCGCCAGGCAGTGTCCGCCACCGTCGGCGAGCCCATCCAGGGGCTGGTCATGGCGGCCACCGTGTTCACCTCCATGCCCCTGATCGTCATCTTCTTCCTGGGGCAGAACTACTTCGTCCGCGGCATCGCCCTCACTGGGCGCACCGGGACCTAGCCCTGAGACGGCCCGGCCCGATATCGGAGCGCCGCCGAGGAGGCCGGCGGTCCGTTCGCCTGACCTCACCACCACACCAGCGGAGGGACCATGGATCTTGCGAGAACTCAGCTCTTTGCCGACGACACCCTAATCGAGGAGACGTACCGGCTGGGACGCACCGTCCACCAGCCGGAGAAGTATTCCCAGCCCGTAATGGTGCCCGACCGTCCCTGGGAAGGGCTGGGGCTGTTTCTCTGGGGTACAGCCATGCGCGATTCAGACGGGGGAAGGTTCCGCATGTGGTATCAGACCCTCTCGCCGCTTAGCCAACCGGGAGGCGATCGCTTCGTCTGCTACGCCGAGAGCTCGGATGGCGTCAACTGGGAGAAGCCCAGCCTAGGCCTGGTCGAGTTCGACGGGTCGCGCGCCAACAACATCGTAGTTAGCCCCGGCCGCGCGCTGGACAGCCCCAGCGTGGTGTATGATCCCGAGGACGAGGACGGCGGCCGGCGGTACAAGATGATCTATCGCGCTGCCACCTCTGGGGCCGTGGGACTCTATGCTGCCTTCTCGGCCGACGGAGTGCGCTGGACCAGCCTCGAGGAGCCGGTGGCTCCTGGGCATGGGGATCGCACCAACGCCATGTTCACTCGCGACATGAACGGCAGGTTCGTGGTGCTGACACGCAAGCCCAACATGATGGCTGACTACAACACCCGCTGCGTCTACCGCATCGAAAGCGAAGACTTCGTCCATTGGAGCCCGCCTGAACTGGTGATGAAGCCGGACCTGGCCGACGGGCCTAACATGCAGTTCTACTCCATGACCGGGTTCGTGTACGGGGACCAGTACCTGGGAGTGCTGGAGCGGATGCACACCGTGCCCGACGTGCTAGACGAGGAGCTCACCGTTAGCCGCGATGGGCGAACCTGGCAGAGAGTGGACCGGGCCCAGACGTTCCTGTCGCGGGAGAAGGAATGGGAGGGGAACTGGGTGCACGTAGCCTCCAACCCGCCCATCGAGCACCGGGGACGGCTGTGGTGGTTCTACTGCGGGCGGCACTACCGACATGGTGCCCCCGTACCCCATCGCGAATCGCGTATCGGCCTGGCCACCTCGCGGGTCGATGGGTTCGTGTCCATCGAGGCGGGGCCAGAGGAGGGGCGGCTTTTGACCAGGCCTCTGCTGTGGCCGGGCGGCGACTTGGAGATCAACGCCGACACCCGCACCTCGCCGGTGGACTACTTCAGGACGTACCGGGGCACGGTGCGGGTGGCGGTACTGGACGAGGCGAGACGGACGCTCGACGGCTACGGCCTGGAGGAGTCGGTGCCCTTCGTAGGGGACACGGAGAGCCGCGATGGGAGGATGGACTACCACCGGCCCCAGTGGACTAGCGGCCGATCGCTGCGAGAGTTGGAGGGGCGCCGAGTGAGGTTGGCCTTCTATCTTAGGGACGCGCGCCTGTACTCGTTCCGGGCGGCCCGGTAGCCGACGGGCCAGGAGCACCTGTGTGAGCGAGTATCGTTACATGGTGGTGGACGTTTCGGGCTCGCCCAGGGAGATGGGTCGGCAGCACGGGGAGCAGCGGCGGGACATCATCGCTAGAGAAGCGCTTGAGGGCGTGGACCGGTTCGCCCGGACCAGGGGGCTGACGCGGGAAGCGGCGTTGCGGCTGGTAGGTAAGTTCGAAAGGCAGTACCATGACCTGGCCCCGCACCTGATCGAGGAGATGCAGGGAGTGGCGGAGGGAGCTGGGCTCAGCTTCCTGGAGGTGCTCTACCTGAACACCCGCTACGATCTGGGTAGCCTCATCGCCCAGTGCACCTCCTTCGGCGCCGGGGCGGACGTCACCGCGAGTGGCGGCACCATCGCGGGGCAGAACAAGGACACCGCCCCGGCCTCCGCCGACCGCATGTACCTGTTGCGCACCAACCCCACTCGCGGGGCCCGGGTGATGCTGCTCACCTACGCCGGGGAGGTGGGGCACATCGGCATGGGGAGCAGAGGCATCGCCGTGTTCGGCAACTCCCTGTACGTGCGGGAGCACCCCTTCGGGGGCACTCAGAACCTGGTGCGTCGGTTGATGGCCGAGCAGGAGAGCCTGGAGCAGTGCGAAGATATCCTCAAGCGCCTGGGCACCTCCGCTCCGGGGAACTGGATGGTGGCAGAGCGCGGGGGACGAGTGGCCGACTTCGAAGTGGTAGGCCGCCGCTATCGCCGGCTGGGAGGGGGTCGTGAGATCATCACCCACGCCAACCACATTGTTCACCCCGACCTTGTGGAGGAAGAGGTATACGAAAGTCGGGAGATCGAGTCGGTGCCTCGCTGCCAGAGGCTGAAGGAACTGCTGGAGGCGAAAGGCAGGAATCTGACTGCGGCGGATTGCTGCGAGTCTCTCAAGGACCATGCTCATGCCCCCCACTCGGTCTGCCGTCATGGGGGCAGCGTGCACGGCTCGGACATCCGGACTACCTCTTCGCTGGTGGCCGATCTGGCGGAGGGGGTGCTGTGGCTGGCCCGAGGCAACCCCTGTCTTCATGAGCATGTGCCCTTCAGCTTCTAGCGGGTGGAGACGTCCGCCATACTACACCGCGAGGCGAAGACGTGGTGCTATGCGAAGGATCATTACCCTGAGGAGATGGGCTCGGTTCTGCCCAGGGAACCTGGCGACGGGATGACTGCAGGCATCGAGTCACGTCTTTCCCTCCGACATGGTTCTCTTGCCTGGGTGGCAGAATAGCTCTATGCGGCCGAGCCGGTGCCTCGCGCTCGCGATCGCTCATGAGCTCGGTTTGCCGCAGGCTGGAGGCGCGGGAGAGGTGGATCAGTGAAGTCATCGCCAGATGCGGGGCTGACGCGATTCGCCGTGGTAGGCCTGGAGAACCTGCATGCAGACGGCTGGCTGCGGAGCATGCGCACCTTCGAGGACGTAGCCGTGGTGGCGGCCTGTCGAAACCGGCCCGAGGCTACGTTGCCGGTGCTGGGACAGCTGTACGGCGACGTCCCTTGTTTCGACGATCTGGATCGGCTATTGGAGACGGTGGAGTTCGAGGCCGCCCTGGTGCTGCTGAACGCCCGCTCCGCGCCGTCCGCTATGCTGGCCCTGGCCGAGGCGGGCAAGCACATGCTGGCCGAGAAGCCGGCTGCTCGATGCCCGGCGGAGTTGGTGCCGGTGGCGCAGGCCGTGAGCCGCAGGGGCCTGACTTTCTACCCCGGGTTCGTCACTCGGGCCAAGCAGGTGGCCAGAGACATGCGCCGTGTGGTGCGCGAGGGGTTGCTGGGGGAGCTCCTCACCGTACAAGCCTGCTTCTTCGCCTCACTGGTGGAGAAGCGGGGCCCGGAGCACGAGCTATTCCGGCGGGAGTTGACCGGTGGGGGCATTCTGCCGTGGCTGGGCGTCCATTACCTGGACCTGATGCGGTTCGTCACCGGCGGGAGACCGGAGTGGGTGAGCGCCGTGGCGGCCAACGTGGCCCGCCAGCCGGTTGACGTGGAGGACGTTGCTGTGCTTGCGCTGGGCTTCGAGGGCGGTATGCTGGGCAGCCTGCATACCGGCTACGTGATGACTCGAGAGCCCAAGCACCTCCTGTTCGCGCTGTACGGCAGTAGGGGATGGCTGCGCTGGGCCGGTGGCGGGGATACGCTGGAAGTGTGGAGCGAAGCGGACTCCTGGTTTCACTCTCCGGGCCGGACCATCGGCTATGCCGCCCCGGACGCACCGGGCTATGGGGGCACGGACGGCCAGTACTTCCTGCGCAGCTTCCTGCGGGCCATGCGGGGCGAGGAGCCGCCCCTGCTCGAGATCGGCGATCTGATGCAGACGCTGGAGATCATCGAGGGGGCCTACATGGCGGCCCGAGAGGGGAGCAGAATCAGGATTGGAGCGACGTTGGGGCATGACTGAGAGGAGAGTGATCCGATTGCCCTACGGTGGGGCAGGCATGGATGTGGTGGTGCCGGCGGAGAACCTGGCGGCGGTGCTGGAGCCACGACCGGTCTCTCCGGCATCGGATCCGGTGCGTGACATCGAGGAGGCGCTCGATCGGCCGATGGGCACTCCGCCAGTGGCCGAGTTGGCGCGGGGGCGGCGGAGTGCCATAGTGATATGCGACGATCTGACGCGCCCCACGCCAGCGTGGCTGGCGCTGCCGCCCGTCCTAGAGAGGCTGGAGAGGGCGGGAATCCCCCGCGGGGACATCCTGATCATGATGGCGCTGGGCACCCACCGGCCCATGACCCAGGCGGAGATGGAGCGCAAGGTCGGCCGTGAAGTCATGGCCCGCTATGAGGTCGTCAACTCTGAGTTCTGGCTGGAGGACAAGCTGCGCTTCCTGGGCGAAGTGGATCGGTTGCCCCTCTACGTGGACCGGCGGGTCATGGAAGCGGACCTGAAGCTGAGCATCGGCACGGTGCTCCCTCACCCGGCCGCCGGCTGGGGCGGCGGGGGCAAGATGATCTGCCCCGGAGTCGCCGGCGAACGCACGGTGCGGTCGCTGCATTACCTCCAGGGTGCCACTCCGCGCAACCTGTTCGGCGACGTCAGCAGCCCGGTGAGGGTGGCTATCGAGAAGTGGGCGGCCACCGTGGGCCTGGATTTCACCCTGAACCTGGTACTCACCGGCAAGGGCGAGGTGTACAGGGTCACCGGTGGCCACTACGTGCAGTCACACCGAGAGGCGGTCAACCTAGCTCTGGAGGTCATGGGGGCGCCGTTTCGCGAGCGCAGCGAGATCGTTATAGTGGATAGCCACCCAGCCGACCTGGACCTGTGGCAGGCGACCAAGGCACTGACGGCGGGCGATCTGGTAGCGGCCGACGGGGGAACGGTGGTGCTAGTCACTCCGTGCCCAGAGGGTGTGGGCCCACACGCGGAGCTGCCGGAGTACATAGGTGCTCCCGAGGTCGAGCCGCTGTTGGAGCGGATACGCCGGGGCGAGGTGGCCGAGCCAATTGCTGCTTCGGGCTCGGCCACTCTGGTGCGCCTGGCCCAGAGAGTCCGCTTCGGGCTGGTGTCTGGGGGCGTGGGACGGAGTGAGGCCGAGGCCATGCGGTTCGCCTTCTACTCACACGCTCAAGAGGCGGTGGACCGCCTGTTGAGGCAGTACGGTCCCCAGACACGGGTGACGATCATCCTCCAGGGAGCGGAGACACTGCCCCACCCGGCTCGCCACGAGACGCTGACCGGCTCGCTCGAGCGTGGGAGCACCGGCTATGGGGAATCCAGATACACGGGAGAGGCTACATGAAGGTGAACACGGCCAAGCGCAAGATGCAGGGAGGCAAGCCCGCGCTGGGCGCTGCCATCACTATGGGCACCCCGCTGGCGGGGGAGATCTACTCGCTGCAGGGGTGGGACTTCGTCCTGGTGGATTGCCAGCACGGGAACTGGTCCCTGGACACTACCACTGCCGCCTTCCGGTCTATCAGCCTGGGGCCGGCCATACCCATGGCCCGGGTGCGCGTGAACGAGTTCTACGCCATCGGCAGCCTCCTGGACCGAGGCGCCATGGGGTTGGTCATCCCCATGGTCAACAACGCCGAGTTGGCCCAGAAGGCGGCCTTCGCCGCCCGGTTCCCGCCTCGGGGCGGCCGCTCCCAGGGTGGCTTCGGCACCGGCTTCCACGGGGTCGCCAACTACGAGCGGTGGATTGACGAGGAGCTGTTCCTGGCGGTGCAGATCGAGACGGTGGAGGCCCTGGAGAATGTAGAAGCCATCCTGAGCGTGGAGGGTGTGGACGGCACCTGGATCGGCCCCGCAGACCTGGCCAATTCCCTCGGTCTGGACGTTTCCACCCCCTCGGGGAGACAGAAGCACGAGGACGCCGTGATGCGGGTCCTGGAGGCCTGCCACAAGACCGGCAAGATTCCCGGGATCGCGGGCGGCACGGCAGGCGAGCGCTGGCTGGAGAAGGGCTTTCTCTTCGTGACCTGTGCTGCCGACAGCGCCGCCATCAGGGATACGGGCAAGCAGACCCTGGAGTTCCTGAGCCAGTACCGATAGAAGGGAGTGCCGCGGCGCCTTCCCCAGGCAGGGCACATGGGCGGCCTCGGCTTGAGGCCCAGTCGGCTGCCTCATCTATGCCCTGGACGGCGATGATGGTGGGCGCTGTCAGGGCCTCTAGCTGGGCTGTGACCTGCCGTGGGGGCGAACAGGGTGTTCGAGGCGCTTCTTGCTCGCGATCATGGAGGCGAAGCCGTGCATGTCTGGTGCGGCTGACTCGTCGATCTCTGGAGGGAGCACCTGGGTCTGGCCGGAGTGGTCCTTAGGTCCTTAGGTCCCTCACCACCAGGAAGACTATGAAGGCCGCAGAGGAGCGGACGGCCTGATTCGCTAGGCTGACCCAGAAGCCTGGGGGGCTAGCCTGCTGCCTCTCGCGGCACCGGGGCTGAGACCTTGGGCACTGTAGGGGCAAGCCGCCTATGAGGTGGAATGTGGCGAGACAACTTGCCCGGTAGTTCAGCCGGGCCTTCGCTATTCTGAGCGAGGAGACGGCGCTCGCGTTGCCGCCGTATGGCGGGAAGCCTGGTGATGGGGCGTGCGACAGCGAGATCTAGGTAGACAGCACTGAGTGCACGACGTCCATGTCAACAGCGGTATCCACGCAGCCATCTCTCAGGAGCGGCACTTGCACCACGCTAGGAGGCTGATCGGGCCAGTCTGCCGCTTCGAGGGCCTCCACTCCTTCTCGGAGCTCCTTGTTGCAGGCGACGGCAATGACAGCCTCAGGTGCAGTCTCGATCACTCGTCGGGCGGCCAGACGCCCACCAGGGGCAACGCAGATGTTCGTGTACCCCAGAGCCTTCGCCTCTTGGATGATCTGCCAGATGGTGCAATCCTGGCGCTGACAGGCGCTGCAGTCCAGTCCTTGCTTGGTCATGCGCCCAGGACAGCCATCGCTAGGGCGCAGGCAGTGGGGCAGCAGTAGCATCCGCCTGTCTGGGGATACTCCGCCAAGATTCTCAGGGACCGTGGCGCCCTCGATTGCCACGGGTCGGTTCTGTACCAGCATGTAGGCTCTCTCCGCTTGTCGGCCAGTGCCGATCGGCTCGTCGGTGCTCACCGAGCGGGTGGCTGTGGCGATCTTGTCGCTGGTGTCCGTCCGTCACCCGCCCAGCACCAGCCGCCCTAGAGGCGGGGACGCTCCGGCCGGGATTGTGCCCTCTGCCTCCGATTCGGTCAACCGACCTCGGGCCGGCTGAAGCTTTGCTCCGGCTCTTACGGAAGCCGAAGGCGAGTTTCCCGTATTGGGCGGAGTAGTGTGAGCTCACACGACGAGTCGTCCCGTACTGTCACGCGCTGACGTTAAGATTCGTCGCCGCTCCTCTTCGGGTGCGTGCCAGGACGGCTCTGAGCTCCTCTCCGCGTCGCGCCTACGGCAGGCTCAGGCCGGGCTCTGAGGGCGAGCGAACCGTCTCCAACCGCGACTTGGGGATGCCTGGCTCCGTTCAGCCAGACGCGGGAGGCCCCGGTGCCGAAGGATAACCACCCCAGGATTGAAGCGCCACGAGGGCAAGACGGGTCTTGACAGCCAGCCCAACTAGGTGCTATCATCTACTTGCGTAACGCAACTAGCGTGGCGCATCTAGTGACTTGAGCCGGTGTATGGAGGAGGCGAGCCGGTGCCGCCGAGAGGGCCTAGGGGCAGATGGCGAGGTGGAAGGGGTGGAGGCCCCAGTCAAATCCGTGGGTTCGTGCAGCCCGCCTTGCTGCTCCTGCTCCGGCGCGGGGCCGGGCATGGCTATGACCTGATCAACGGCCTGACCGAGGTCGGTTTCGATCAGTACCCGGTTGATGCCAGCACCGTATACCGCACTCTGGACGCAATGGAAGCCGAGGGCATGGTGGTCTCAGGCTGGGAGAGCCAGGGTTCCCTTGGCCCCCCGCGCCGAGTCTACCGCCTGACTCCCAGAGGAGAGGAGCTGCTCCACGCCTGGGCGGAACAGCTCCGGGCAACGGACCGCATCCTCCATCGGTTTCTGGAGGAGTACGAGCGCACGTATCGCCAGTGAGGCTGTAGAGAGTCCGCACTCACGAGACAGGACAGGAGGTGATTGACATGCCTGGTTTCGATGGTACCGGACCGCGAGGTGCGGGTCCCATGACCGGAGGAGCACGCGGGTACTGCGCCGTTCGTCTGCCCAACCGACCGGGACAGGCCGCGGTAGGCTACGCCGGGGCGGCGGGTCGGTTCTTCAGCGGCTGGCCACGGGTGTTCGGCCGGCTGGGGGCAGGTCTCGGGCTTGGCCTGGGGCGGAGGGGCGGCCGTGGCCGCAGACGTTGGTGAGTTGACCGACACAAGACACTTGGAGGTGTGATATGCCGAGAGGTGACAGGACAGGGCCCGCCGGGATGGGTCCGATGACAGGCAGAGCGGCAGGCTACTGCGCCGGCTACCCAGTGCCGGGCTTCGCCAACCCGCTAGGAGGCCGAGGGCTCGGCTTCTGGGGTGGGCGAGGCGGTGGATGGGGCTGGCGCAACTGGTACTACGCTACCGGGCTACCGGGCTGGGCTCGGGCCGGTGTGTACCCAGGTTGGGGATGGGGAGCGGTCCCGCCGGCCCCTGCTCCCACCCGAGAGCAGGAGGCGCAAGCTCTGCGGGCCCAGCAGGAGGCGCTAAAGTCCGTGCTGGGTGAAATCGAGACCCGCCTGCGGGACCTCGAGAGTGAGAGCGAATAACGGCGGACGCTAGCCGAGGCCCGGTGCTCTATGGCGCCGGGCCTCGGCTGTGGTCTATAGCATGGGGCCGAGCGCGTCCGCGATAACTGCCTACCTGGTATCGCTCTGGCACCCTCCCCTTACCCCAGGCCCATGGGGCCTTCGTGCTCTCGGCAGGCACCCGCTCCCTGGAGTGACCCTGACAGGTACTGGTCCAGCGCCTGACGCACGGTGCCCGACGCCCCCGTGATCGGCTCCACGCCCAGTTGCTGGAAGAGGTCCACCGCGCGGCCGCCCATGCCGCCCGTGATCATGACCTGAGCTCCCTGCTGGTGGATGAAGGCGGGAACTTGCCCAGGCTCATGCCGAGCGTAGTACGGATTGGCCACTGTCTGAACCGAGCTAGCGCGACCATTGGCCACGTCCACCAAGGTAAACCAGGGACAGCGGCCGAAGTGGGGGTGGATGGTGGCCTCCAACCCTTCAGGGCCACCGCTAGAGAAGGCGATCCGCATTGGTTTCCTCCTATCTGCTCTACGCGATCACAGGGTCCGCTAAGGTGGACACGGAAGGCTCAGAAGCCGCGCCTCCCGCGCTGCCGGTGGCGCTGCCGCCCCGGCTGCCGCCGGTTCCGCTGGTAGCCGGGATACGTGGTCACGCCGGAATCGGCGGCGCCGCCAACGTCCGGTGCTCGGGACGCCATCCGGTCCAGGACCAGGGGCAAGACCTCTCTACCCACGAAGCTGGCCACGGCTGCCGCCACCGGGGCCACTCGGGCGAGCCAACCGGCGCTCCTGGTCACTACAGGAGCGGCGAGCTGGGCGGTGACCTGAGGCTCCTTAGGCAGGTTCACCACCACCGGAGGCACAACCTCTGTGATGGCGCCCCGGGGGCAGGCTGACACGCAATCACCGCATTGGCGGCAGAGCTCGGCGTCCACCCGCGCCACCCCACCGGCGACCCGGATGGCTCCCACTGGACACGTCTCCACACAGACCCTGCAGCCGGTGCACTTGTCGGCCTCTATCTCAATCATGCGAGCAACCTCCCCGGTGACCCCCCACTAGACTAGACCAGCCTCGGCCTGAGCTCCTCCCACAGCGACCGCACCGCTTCGGCTGCTGGACTACCGGCCGCCCTGGTCACCGGCTCCAGCCGCACCAAGGTCTCTACCATGGCGGGATCGAATGGTATCTGGCCCAGGAGCGGTACGCCCTCGCGAGAGCACATTTCGCCGATCCGCTCGGTCTGGGTGAGGTTGATGTCGGCCTTGTTGATGCAGACCACAGCGGGCACGCCAAAGTGCCGGGTGGTGGCCAGGATGCGGGCCAGGTCGTGGACGCCGGAGACGCTGGGCTCGGCCACGAGCAGCGCCAGCTGAGCGCCGCTGGTGGCGGCGATGGCGGGGCATCCGATGCCCGGAGGTCCGTCTACCAGGAGCAGATCGGCCTTCTCGCTGGCCGCCCTCAGACGGGCAGCCATCTTCACCTGAGCCACCAGCTTGCCCGAGTTCTCCTGGCCGGGAGAAAGCCGGGCGTGGAACAGGGGCCCGAGGTCAGTTTCAGACCGGAACCACTGCCCGGAAAGGCGATCCCGCATCTCGATGGCGTTGGCCGGGCAGCTGTAGAAACAGGAAGCGCAGCCCTCGCACCCCACTGGATCCACGCGCAGGCCCTCGCCGTCGAGGATGGCTCCAAACCGGCACACCTCGAGACATAGCTCGCAGCCACGGCAGAGGTCGGGGTCTATCTCTGCTACCCTTCCGCCCACGAAGTCGTGGCGCTCGGCAAGGCGAGGAGATACCAGCAACTCGAGGTTGGCGGCGTCCACGTCGGCATCGGCCAGAACGAGCTTATGGTCGCGGGCGGCCAGGTCCGCCAGGGCAGCCAGCACGCTGGTCTTCCCCGTTCCTCCCTTGCCGCTGAGGACGACGCACTCCTTCACGACGTGGCCTCCGTCAGCGAGCGAACGGCCCGGGCAACCTCGAGCATCTGCGACCGGTATTCGGGCAGGACTCTGGTCCAGAGCTGCCCCTCGGAGTAGGCGCGGGCGACGCGGCGATCGAAGGGGAGGCGTGTCAGAACGGGGACGCCCGCCGCCGCGCAGAAGGACTCGACGCCGGCATCGCCCATGCCGTCGCGGTTGATGATCACCCCCACAGGCAGCCCCAGCGCGTCCCGAGCCAGCTCCACCGCCAGCTTGAGGTCGTGGAGCCCAAAGGGCGTGGGCTCCGTGACCAGGATGGCGTAGTCGCTTCCTCTCAGAGTCTCCACCACCGAGCAGGCATTGCCGGGCGGCGCGTCCAGGATGGACATAGCGGTGCTGGCTGCCCGCGGGAGGGCACGGGCCTTGAGTTGGCGGATAACCGGAGTGGCCAGGGCTTGGCCCACCTCGAGGCGGCCGTGGGCGAAAGCGATGGCCCCGGCCCGACCGAACTCCAGGTGGCCGAGCAGCTCGGGCACCTCGGTGATGGCGCCCTCGGGACACTGCCGGGCGCAGCTTCCGCACCCGTGACACATCTCGGTGAAGACCATCACCTTGCCCGACAGGACGGCTATGGCGTGGAACTCACAGACCTGGGCACATCGCCCGCAGAAGGTGCACTGGGTCAAGTCCACCTGGGGCACCGGGTGGGTGACCTCCTCCGAGCGATGGAGCTGGGGCCGGAGGAAGAGATGAGCGTTGGGCTCCTCCACGTCGCAGTCCACTAGCTGGACATTGCTGCCGGCCTCGCCGGACAGGACGTCGGCCAGCCCGGTGGCCACCAGCGTCTTGCCGGTACCTCCCTTGCCGCTGGCAACGGTGACGACCATGAGCCGGGTCTCACTCCCGTACCATGCGGGTGCCGCACTGCGGGCATTGGCGGTCCATACAGGGCTTGCCGGCCTCGTGGGGCACACGGTGCCCGCAGTTGGGGCAAAGGCAGTAGCCACTTGGGCCGGCAGCCCTGGGGCCGCCCATCCGCCCGCGGCCACCCTGACCCCCTGCGCCACCACCGCCTCCACCTCGCGAAGACCTTCTGAACATAGTCCACCTCCAGTACACAGATGGCGCGACTCGGTTCCGCAGCCTCTCTGAATTAGCGGCCGCCGCCCCGTCGCCCCATACCGGACATTCCGGTGTGGGACGCCACATTGGCGCCGGATATGGCTTGCAGCCTGCCGGCAACGTAGGCCTCTACCGCCTGCCGGACCGTGCCCGCCGGCTCGATCCGGTACACCGCAACACCGGCCTGACTGAGCACGGCGAAGGCGTTAGGGCCGACGTTGTGGCTCAATACCGCCTGAGCTCCTTTGTCAACCACCCACTGCGCTGCCTGGATACCGGCGCCGCCTCCGGCGGCGACGCTGGCGTTGGCCACTGCCTCGAACTCCATGGTCTCCGGGTCTACGAAGACGAAGGCGGGGCAACGCCCGAAGATGGGACTAGTCGGCGAATCCAGATCGGTGCCTTGGGCGGTCACTACTACTCGCATGTCTCTCCTCCTAGGTATTGGGCAACAGTGTCAGGCGCCTGGGTGCCTGAGCCTGTTGGCTGCAGGCCCGACCTTCTCCCGCGGGATTAGGGCCATTACCTCGCAAACCACCCCGTCCAGTGCGGGGCTGGCGTAGGATTCCACTTCTCCGGCATCACAGAGCGCCGCCAGCTCAGGGTCGAGAGGCAGGCGCCCCAGAAGAGGCAAGCCGAGCCCCTGCGCCATGCTCTCGGCCCGGCTGGGCCCGAAGATCTCGATCCTCTCGCCACAGTGGGGGCAGATCACGTAGCTCATGTTCTCCACCATCCCGATCAGGGGGACTCCCATGTGCCGGGCCATGTTGGCCGCCTTGCGGACCACCATTCCGGCCAGGTCCTGGGGCGAGGTCACCAGAACCACGCCGTTGAGAGGTACGGACTGCATGACCGTGAGGGGCGCGTCTGCCGTGCCCGGCGGAAGGTCCACCACCAGGGTGTCCAGGTCTCCCCAGTAGACGTCGCTCCAGAACTGCTGGATGGCCCGGCCGATGAGTGGGCCGCGCCAGACGACAGGCTCGTCTTCCTGAGGAAGCATCAGATTGATAGAGATGATGGCTATGCCGCTCTTGCTTCGGGAGGGGATGATGCCCAGGGGGCTCAACCTAGGCGCTTGGCGCACGCCAAACAGGCGGGGGATGCTGGGTCCGGTGACGTCAGCGTCGAGCAGACCTACGGACTGGCCCGCCTGTCGCATGGCCACGGCAAGCAGAGCGGACAGGGAGGACTTCCCCACCCCGCCCTTGCCGCTCATCACGGCCACCACGCGACCGATGCGGTTGAGGGCTTCCGCCTGCCCCTCAACGTAGGAGCTTCCCTGGTCATACCTTTCAGGACCGGCGCTACCGTCTGAAGGTCGGTCGGGTTTGGCCTGGTCCACTATGATTCCTCCCAGCGGCTGTGGCGTGGGTCTGCCCACCCACAGAGACTGCTTCGGTAGCAGTCTGGCACATGGGGTTGGGGTTGTCAAGTCTTTTGGTACGTCGGACCATAGAAGAGCACAGAGACACCGGCTCGCGGTCGAGTAGCGGGGAGGTTCGTGGTAGAATGGTGGCGGGAGCGGTGAGGTGGAGCGCATGGTAGAGGAAGCGCCGCCCGACGTGGGGCAGAGGATACGAATGCTACGGGAGGCACGCGGGTTGTCGCTGCGCGCCCTGGCGGAGCGCAGTGGAGTGGCGGTGAACACCGTCAGTCTGATCGAGCGGGGTCAGTCCTCGCCTACCGTCTCCACCCTGCATCGGCTGGCCGGCGCCCTCGGGGTGCGGATCGTGGACTTCTTCGGGCCGCAGGAGGAGCAGAACGTGGTATACCTCCCGGCAGAGCGGCGGGGCAGAATGCAGACGGGCGAGGCGCTCATCGAGAGCCTGGGGACAGGGTTGGCGCGGCAGCGCATCGAGCCCTTTCAGGTGACCCTGAAGCCCGGGGCTGGAAGTGGGCTGGACCCCATCCGCCATCGGGGGCAGGAATTGGTCTTCGGGCTGTCGGGGCGGGTGGACTACGCTGTGGGCGGGACGGTCTACGTCTTGCGGCCGGGCGACGCGCTCCTGTTCGAGGCTTCGCTGGCGCACGCCTGGTGCAACCCGACTTGGGAGGAGGCACGGTTCCTACTAGTGCTCGAGTCGGGGGAGGGGGGAGCGCTCCTGCCCCACCTGGAGGAGTAGGGGGCTGTGGCCTGGCCCTGCGGTCCGGGCTGTCCGTGTCGTTGGGTGAAAGGCTCGATCAGGCTGGCGGCCACGCGCGCAGCTGGCGCCACTCGTCGAACATGGCCAGGGAGTTCTCCCAGGGCCAGTGCGCTCGGATGGAGGGAACGGCGCTGAGCACCAGCCCCCTGGGGCCGAAGATCTCGAACGCCTCCCGCACCGCCTGGCGGGCGATCTCCGGAGTGCCCTCGCCTATGTGGATGGGGCCGGAGACCCCGCCCCAGATGGAGTGCCGGTCGCACAACCGCTCGGCCACCACCCTCATGTCCTGGTGTCCCAGGGCGGGCTCGATGTCACGGTAGCCGTCGAAGTCTAGCACGGCCAGGATGTCCAGCATAGGCATGATGCCGGTCTCCACGGTGTAGGTGACGGCGGCCCCGCCCGACTTCATGGCCGCGATCTCCTCTTGCAGCAGAGGCACCAGCCACTCCCGAAGCTGGCGCGGGCTCCAGAAGTCGGTGGTCTCATAGAAGCCGTTGCGATGGATGATGTCCACCCCCCAGTCCGCCAGCACCTCCGCCCGCCGCATGGTGGTCCGGTGTTCGATCTCGAGGAAGCGCTGGATCATATCTGGCTGGTCCATGGAGATCAACACCGCCTGCTGGGCACCGAAGAGCTGCAAGGCAGAGGTGAGCCCGGTGCCGCAGTCGGCGTGGACGGCCAGGCCGTAGCGATCAGCCTGGCGTCTGGCCTCCTGGTACCTCTCCCTGCCCTGGGCGATGGCGGCATCCGATGGAGGCAAGTGCACGTAGGCGTAGCGCTCCACGTCTTCCATGGTCTGGAACCAGGGCTTGACGAAGCGCGACACGTTCCAGTCGTCGGTCAGGCGGATGTCGTCCTTGTCCGGCAGGTCCTCAGTGAGGCGGATGGCGGCGGTGAGAGGCCCCTTCGGTGTCTGGATCTCCTTGTGCAGCACCGGCAGCTCTCCGGGCCTCTCCTCCCGCCACACCCGACTGGTGACGTCGGGGTGCCAGGAAGCCTCGATCGCTACGTTCACGACCGCGTCCAGCCCCAACTCGACAACGAGGCGCTCCAGGGTGTCGGTGCGGCCGGCCCAAGTGTACTGGGGCCCGGCGAGGGAGGGGCTGAACGAGGGGGAGCAGGGTACGTAGTCCACCTCTTGGCGCCGTAGGGCGGCAAGGAGACGTTCGCGTGAGGTCATCCCGTCCATGATCTTCTCTGTTCCTCCGCTGTCACTGGTGCCATGACGTAGCACCCACTCAGTGCGTCGGCGCCAAGCGCACGTGGTCGGAGCCGTCCAGTGCGAGTGGGTTAGCTGACTTGCCTGCTTGCCAGCTAGAGGTGGTCACGAGATTGCATCGCATTCCTGACCGCGGCGAGTCGCTCCTCCGCGCTCTTCGCGCCTTGGGTCACCCGGTCCATCTGCTCTCTCAGTGAGTCCCGATACCCCGCGGTGACCGGGCTGGCAGGGCGTGCCGGAGCTTCGGCGCCTTGGGGGTGGTGGCCAGGCAAGCCATCAGACCCGCGGACGCCAGGCTTTCAGCCACTATGTCTACCGTGTCTCTCACTCGCCCGGGCACCCACCACCAAACCTGGCTTGTCAGCGAAGCAGGCTGAGAACCCAATCACCAGCCCGCTTTCTCCCTGCTCCCTCCGAGGGGACCCTGCTGGTGCTCCCTACCCCGCAGGGAGCGGCGGCAAAGGGGCCAGAGTGCTGCTGGACGGGGCCCGCATGCGGATGAGGTAGGCCTCCAGCCACCCCCGGGCCCGGTCCGGGTGTGCAGTGGCGAAGATGACCTTCTCGTGGTCCAGCGAGTTGATCCGGTCGTTGGCGGCCCGCAACGCGTCCATGTTGTTGCGCAGGGCCTGCTCCACGGGCATGCGCTCCGGGTTGATGTCTATGCCGAAGTAGCCCCGATAGCCCTGCATCTTGAGGACATAGAGGGCCGCCTCCATTTGCTCGGGGGATATTACCCCGGCGTTGAGGTCCTGGTCGTAGTTACCCAGAGGCTGGCTGTTCCAGTGGGTGTGCATGAGCTTGCCGTACTCCAGAACCAGGCTGAGGGCGTAGGGCAGGTCTTCGAAGCCCATGAGCACGTGGCCTACTTCGGGGTTGAGCCCCACCAGGCTCTCGCCCGCTTCCAGTCTGGCCCGGTTCTCCGGGTGGCGCAGGAGGCCCTCCACCTTCTGAGCCAGTAGGATGCCCTCCGGGGTGGTACCGTAGAGGATGTGACCTCGGGGCTCGTAGGGCTTGGGCTCCTCGGCCACGGGCATGCCGGGCACGGCGTCCATCACCTCGGCCAGGCCCTCGGCGAAGCGGTCCCGGGCTGCGATGAGGTCCAGGCCGAAGGGGTTCTCGTAGCCGTCTATGCCGGGCCAGACGATGGCGATGTCGGTGCCCAGCTCCTTGGCCAGTTGGAGGGTAGTCTTAGCTCGAGCGATGGCGCTGTCTCGAGCCTCCTCGATGGGTGAGGAAAGCGACCCCCACTCGTATTGGGCCTCGTAGAAGATGTTGGGGGCCAGACCCACCAGGCGGATGCCGGTATCGCGGATGAACCCCTTCCATAGGTCAAGGTTCTCCTCGTTGACCTCGCTGGGGTAGTGGGCCTCCAGTCCCACCAGGCCGTAGTCCTTGAGTCCGGAGGCGATCTCGAGCCGGCCTTCCATGGGCAGATCGGGCACGTAGCGGCTGTGGAAGCGGCCGCCGCCGGGCGCGAAGAACCAGACACCGGCAGAGAACTTGAGGTCCAGACTGAAGCTCTTCAGGTGTCGAACCATCTCCTCCGGAGTGCGGCGCTCACTCTGATATCGCAGGTCCATGTGTCCTCCTTGTCACTGCCGCGGCTGCCGGCCGAGTCCGGGCCCGGCAGCCCTTCGGCTCGGGAACGCCGTCGCGCATGGGACTATGCCGCCCGCCCCACGCAGCTTAGCGGCAATCGCTGCCGGGCGAGGAAGCCCACCGGTATGAAGATAGGTGGTCGGGCCGCCGCCGCCACGAACGAGGCGATGACGGTGGCTATGCCTTTCTCGAGACCTCCTGCGCTATGGTGTCGTCTCTGGCAGAAGTGGCAGCAGTATAGGCGCGCAGCCGGTTCGCATCAACGAGGTCGGTCTGGGCACGATGTGCAGGCTTACCCTGCAGCATGGAGACCGACCGGGCCCTTGCCCGAGCCGCGCTCGGTCGCCTTGCTGTTGCATTGGACAGGTACGCCGGTTGCCTAGATAATGAGGGCGGTGGTCATCGTTCGCCTATGTCGTCCGTCTTCGCCTATCGGTAGTCTAGGGCGGCCCTGTGGGGGCCGGTGACCCAGGAGGAGGGTGGGGTATGTCGCTCCTGCGTGGCTTAACTAGACGGTGGCAGCTGGGAGGGGCATACGAGGCTAGCAGGACCGAAGCTCTCCGGCTGGCCCAGGACCAGATGGACGGTGGCGTTCCGCGCCAGGAGATCTGCGACCTGCTGCGCAGCAGCCTCCCGTCCCGAAGGGCGCCGCGAGCGCTGCAGGCATACGCCGATGTGGCGGCAGAGCTCCAGAAGGTTATGGTCCAGCGCAACGCTCAGGCGGGCAAGTTGGAGCAGGCGGGGAAGCTGCGCGAGGCCATCGAGCTGTACGAGGCCAATGTGGCCGACCGGTTTGTGGGCGAGCAGCCTTACGAACGGCTGCTAGAGATCTACTCCCGCAGAGGCGACTTTCGTAACGCCGCTCGAGTGGGGGAAGCCTACCTGAGAGTGCTACCCCGGCTTCCCGGTCGCCCCGAGAGATCCGCGGCTCTGGAGCAGCAACTGCAGGTGTGGCGAGATCGAGTGCGCCCTGGGGTGTCCGGCCTGTCGGGCTGAATGCAGGAGTGCTCCCCCGAGCCGCCGGGCTCCCTGCTGGCGCCTAGAGGCGGGCAGCCTCGCGATCCATGATCTCCCACGCTTTCGCCACGTAGAACCGGTAGTTGTCCAGCGGAGTGCCATTGGGTATGCGATGATCCAGGCCGAGGATGCAGCCTCCGGTGCGAACCATCGGGGGTATCTTGTACTCCAGCTCGGCTGTGATCTCCTCTCGAGTACCCCGCAGAACGTGCTTGTCTATGCCACCCATGAAGGCCAGGCGAGTGCCGTATCGTTCTCGCAGGACGACTATGTCCATGCCTGCCGCAGGCTCCATGGGATACATGAAGTTGAGGCCGGATTCCAGAAACTCGTCTATGACAGGGTTCATGTTCCCGTCCGAGTCCTGGCCGAAGACGCGCGCCCCGCGAGCCTCCAGCACCTCCCACACCCGACGGTAGTAGGGGGCGATGAATTCACGAACCTGCCTTGGTCCGGCTAGGGGCCCGCTCTTGCCCGCCATATCCTCGTGGACCATGAGTTGATCCACTTGTACCGTGCGCGAAACCTCATCCAACACCTGGACTGCGGTCTCGGCGATGGTGTCGAGGATGTCGTGCACCAGCTCCGGCTGGTCGTAGTAGGCCAGGGCGAGCGCTTCCTCGCCCATGAGCTGCCGCGGCTCATCGAAGCCCCCGGGGATGGACACGGTGACCACTCGGCCCGCGGCCAGATGAGCGCGGGCTGTTGCTTCCCAGTCCCCGGCCAGTCGTGAAGGGGAGAATTGGTAGTGGTGCTTCACCCGCATCCAGTCGTCCATGTCGCGGACCGGATACTCGAGGGGCAGAGGCAGGGTGGCCGCCTTCTTGCTCAGCTTGACTCGGCGACCGTAGCGGTCCCGCGCGATGACGAACTCATCGTTCTCCTCTAGGATCTCCTCTTCGAAGGGGTCCATCCAGCCGGTGGAGACCGGTACGCTCCCGAAGGCGGGGCGCTGGTAGCGGAAGGCCGACAGGTCTAGCTCCTCGGGAGTGGCACCCTGGGCCGCCCATTCCTCCTTGAGGCCCAGAAGGGGCCCGAAGATCTCGGTGAAGAGCGGCCGTCGGTTCTCCCTGAAGGTCATGTAGTCCAGGTACTCCTCGCGGCGGACTTCCATGCTCTGCGAGACGGCGAGAGCGGCGTGGTAGTCAGCCAGGCTGCGCGTGCTCCCCATGCAGAATCTCCCTCCTGGTAGTGCGCAGGGTCAGAAAGGACTCCGGCGGCTCAGCGGCGACAGGCGATGCCGGCTATTCTCTCCGGGGCCTCCCAGAACCGCCGCCACGAAGCACCGCTGTCGCCGCTCACGTAGAGGGCGCGGTCCACGCAGGCCCAGGCGGTGCCGTCGGGTGAGAAAGCCAGATGGTAAGTGTCTATGTTCCTGACCGTGGACCGGGGGAACTCGCCCTCAGCCAGGGCCCAGGTGAGCCCGGCGTCCTCGGTCCGATAGAGCTGCCCGTGCACGTCGGTTCCGGAGGGCCCGTCGCTTACGGTGGCCAGGGCCACTTCGGGCCACTTCGGGTGCACGACCACGGCCCGGCCGTACCTCTGGCCCAGGTCTGTGGCCCGATGATGCCAGGTGCGTCCTCGGTCCTGGCTGAGGTACACGGCCAGGAAGGTGTTGGCGTAGACGATCTCGTCGGAGGCGGGGCTGGTGTTCACCTGGTGCACGTCCTCGTGCAGACCGGGAGTCACCGGCGCCCAGGTTGTGCCCCTATCTTCTGACCGCATGATGCTGCCTACGTGAATATCGGCGTAGACCCAGCCGTCGTTGGTGCGGGCCAGGCTGCGCAGGGCTGCCGGCCCGCCCCAAGGAGTATACCATCTCGGCCGCACGGGCAGGGCGGCAAAGGATGCGTTGCGCCGGGCCGGCTCGCCGTCTTCCGTAAGGTAGTACAGGTGCGGCGCCTCGGTGCCGATCAGCAGCTCGATCGGAGACTCGTGCAGTAGCATGAGGGACTCGATGGGCTCGGCAATGCCGGACGCCACTCGGCGCAGACCCTCGCCCTGCAGCAAAACGACGTCACCGTTCGCCAGAGCCACTATGCCGACCCTCGACCCTTCCGCCACGCGCCGGATGCCCCCGCCTTCGAACGCCAGGGAGGGAGGACAAGAGCCGTCGTCCTCCAGCCGATACACCGAGGTCCTGGTGGCAATCAGCATAACAGCCTCCTCACGCGCAGCCATGTGATAGCACTAACAGGAAAGCTCCGGGCCAGGCCCGCCAAGATAGCGCCAGTGTAGCATAGAGGGATGGCCTTGTCTTGGGCGCTACGGGGACGACCGGTCGGGGGAAGTCGTGCTGGCGGCCGATGCTGGAGTGGGTATGATGAGGCGGCGGCCGATGGGCCGCCGACCTGCAGAGGGCAGGAGGGGTACACGTGCAGACAGCGCGAGCGGTGGTGTTTCCTGGAGCGAGGAAGGTGGACCTGGAGACGGTGGAAGTGCCATCTCCGGGCGAGGGGCAGGTGCTGATCCAGACTCGGTGCACTCTCATCAGCACCGGTACCGAGTTGACGGCGTTTGGAGGGGAGTTCCCGCCGGAGTCAGCGTGGGCGAACTACGTGCGGTACCCTTGGCGACCCGGCTACTCCAACGTAGGGGTGGTAGTGCAGACGGGCCCGGGAGTAGAAGACGTGGGAGTCGGCCAGCGGGTGGTCAGTCACGGAGCCCACGCTTCGCTGGTGCTGCAGAACTGGAGCCAGGTGCAGCCGGTTCCAGAGGGGGTATCGGACGAGGAAGCTGCCTTCTGCACTCTGGGAGTCATCAGCCTCAACGGAGTCCGGCTGTCCCGCCTCCAGTTAGGGGAGAGCGCCGTGGTCTGCGGTGTAGGTCTGGTGGGGAATCTGGCAGTACAGCTGGCGCGCAAGAGCGGCGGCTGGCCGGTGGTGGCCCTGGACCTGTCGGAGGCCCGGCTGGAGATGGCGGCGGCTCACGGTGCCACGCACACTCTGCAGGGAGACGCCGGGGCGGCCCGAGAGGGGCTGTTGGCGCTCAACCGAGGGCGGCTGGCGGACGTCGTATTCGAGGTGACGGGCAACCCGAAGGTGATTCCAGGGCTCTTTCGCCTGGCTCGCAGACTGGGCCGGGTGATACTCCTGGGATCGCCCCGCGGCAAGACCGAGGTGGACTTCCACGACGAGGTCCACACGAACGGCCTGCACGTGATTGGGGCTCACAACAGCACCCACACCCCGGTAGAGACACCCTACAACGTATGGACGCTGCAGCGCGACGGGGAGCTGTTCCTGGATCTGGTGGCTGCCGGCGAGGTCCGGGTGAACGACCTGGTGACGGAGAGGTTCGGTTGGCGCGAGGCCCCTGCCGCGTTCGAGATGTTGTGGAAGGACCGCGCTCGGTCTATGGGAGTGATGTTGGACTGGACGGGCTGAGCGGCATGGCCCTACGACGGTGCCGTCGGGCAGCCGGAGGGCTGTGCCTCAGCTCACCACTGCCGAAAGGTCGGCCACGTATACCCGGCGGGTGCCGTCCGGGCAAGCATTGAAGGCGATGCGTCTGTAGGCTCGGTCCCACGCGGGATGGGGATCCACCCGCAGTTCTTTCCTCGGGCCCTCGAATGGAGGCACGACGCCGATGCGGACGAGGGCGCGATCGCTCCGGTCCCGCAGGTCAACCAGGCGGATAGGGACAGTACCATCGCCATAGGCGAGGGGCTCGTCGGGGTAGGCGTCGGTGAGGATGTGGCGCCCATTGGGGTGCAGGGTGGGGTGACCCGACCCCGGCACGCCGCCGGCGATGTCACGCAGCTCGCTGCCGTCGTACCGGGCGGCCACGAAGCGCAGGCCGCTCCCGTCGAGGTTGAGGTTCATCAGCACCCTCTCGCCGTCAGGGCACCAGTTGGGGTGGTGGCCGCCCCTAGACCACCGATCGGCGGGGACCGCGATGCGGATGTGGCTGGCGTCTCGATCCATGGTGACGACCATGCGCTCCATGCGGGCGGTGTCCCCCGGCGAGGGCAACCAGCGCAGGACGAGCATGATCCGGGTGCCTTGGGGGCTCCACTTGACGTGAGCGCCGTGATAGGAGCCGCCCGGGTGAGTGGAGGGGTCCAACGGGCGAGTGGCCTCGACGATTTGAGCCAGCGACACCAGGAGGCGGCGCTCGCCCGTCTCCGTGTCGGTGAGAAAGACACCATCATCGTCTGGGGCGCCGACATTGATGGGGACGGCTTGCGGCGGGGCCAGCACGCCGTAACCGGCCTGGGTGGCTCCCGTGCGCAGGAGGCAGGGGCTGAGGGCCTGGGTGCCATCGGGGGAGACCATGTAGACGGGGCCATCCAGCCGCGTCATCTGACCACTAATGGGGTCCATCTTGACGCCGAAGGGGGTCCAGGTGGCTGTGTCCATGTCGTTGAAGAACAGCTGGGTATCATCGGCGCCCCACTGGCACTGGGCGCCTAGCTGGGTGTCCCAGCCCCGGGTCTCGGCCACCGCCCGCTGTTCGCCCGCTTCCAGATCCACGAGGACCACCTCGGCCACGTCGCCGGGCCGGGGGAGCCGGACCTCGAAGGGAAGGCGGGTGAGGGCCAGGTAGCGGCCGGAGGGGCTGAAGGGGGAAGTGTCGAAGAACCGGTGTATCACCCTTCCGGTGCCGGGTGTGGCGCACCAGACGGGCACCTGGGGCTCGTAGAGCCGGTAGCTGGGGAAGTGGTGGGTGAGTGTGAACAGCACAGTACGCGAGCCTCCCGAGGGGTGATGGCGTCCCGCCACGAGACGCATGGTCGTGATGCGGAAGGGTAGCGTCTCTGCCCGAGGCCGTCAACGGGTGAGGCTGAGCGGCGCGCCCGGGGCGACCACCGGGCATCGCCCCGCGCCGACGAGGCACCGGTGTTGTAGGGGCGAAGGGCGGGGCTTCGGGCTGGCGCCCTCCGCACCGCCCCTAGGGGGGACTCTGGGTGCACGCCGGCTGGCCGCGTCGCCGTCGACGCGGCCAGCCGGCCGGGCTACCTGGGCAGAGCACGGCGGTCCTTGCCCGGCCAGCGCTCCAGGCCGCCGAAGCTGTAAGGAAGGCGATCCTCGAAGGAGCCCAACTCCGGTAGGGGCTCCCGGCGGTCCACCTGGTACCAGTAGGCGGTGCTGGTCCAGTCGCCCTGGCGGTCGTTGGCGTGACCGTGCTCGATGGAGAACAGGAGGGACTTCTCGAAGTACACCGGGTCCTGGATGTGGAAGCGGTACTGGGAGTGCTTGCCAGTGTAGTCGGCGTTGCCCTTGAAGTGATAGCCGTAGTAGGGGGTGCAATAGGGCCGGTGCAGCTGGTTGTAGTTCCAGGCGCCGCAGAAGTAGTCCTCGGTGCCGGTGCCGTGCAGGCTCGGGGGCCAGGGCTCGCCGTCCACGAAGAACATGTCGTCGCCCTCACCCCACCAGCCGGTCTCGTCGGTGTCCACGTGCAGGCAGCAGCCCACGTAGTGCCCTCTGCCGCGGACGTCTAGGACGACGTAGTTGTCTTTGCCGGTAGTGTTGAGCCGATCCTCCCGGCCCCGGGCATTGGGGCCGCGCTTCTCGCCCTGGTCGGTGACCAGCCGGCGGCGCCAGTGGGCATGGAAGCGGGCCAGGTCTGAAGGCGCCTCGTCCCACTCCTGGTAGTCGAGGTAGAAGTAGAGGAAGCTGTCCTCGTCGGAGTCGTTGGTCACGGTGACCCGAGCGCCGCGGGCGAAGGGCATGGGGAACCAGCAATTGAGGCCCAGGTAGGAGGCCTGCAGGGGGAGGCACTCGAAGTAGGTGGCCTTGGCGTGGCCGAGGCCGAAGAAGTCCCCCAGGGGGCAGAGCACTGAGGGTGTCTCCTCGCCGTCCCAGTAGAAGCGGAGGACCAGGCGGCGGAGGTTGTTGTCGGTTTCGCGGGTGGTCATCCAGATGTGGCGGATGCAGCCGGCGCCCTCGGTCTGGCCCAGGGTGACGGTCTGTCCCGCGGGGATGGGCCAGTTGTCGGCGTTGCCGCCGGTGGTGTCGTAGGAGGACCAGCGGCGGGAGCGGATGCCGGAGCGGAGGCGGGCCAGGTCGCTGAGGGAGGCGGTGGGGTTCATTTCGGTACTCCTTGATCTGTGCCGGTGTGCTTGCGGGCGAGGGTGCGGTGGCGCCCGTGGGGGATTATAGAGGGGTGGCGGGTGGGATCAAGAGCAATGTCGTCGGGCTTACTCGCTTTGACGCCTGGTTGCCCGAGGGCTAATATCCTTCCTCGGAGACCGCCCAGTGAGGCCAATCGTGCTGCTTACCGACTTCGGCACCTCGGATGGCTACGTGGCGGCCATGAAGGGCGTCATCCTCTCTCTACTGCCCCAGGCCCGGCTGGTGGACGCCGCGCACGACATCCCGCCCGGGTCGGTCTCCTCCGCTGCCTATGTGCTATACAGCTACCTGGACCAGTTCCCAGCGGACACGGTCCATCTGGTCGTGGTGGATCCCGGCGTGGGCACGTCTCGCCGGGGCCTCATCGCCCGCGTCGGTCGGCAGTGGTTCGTAGGGCCGGACAATGGCCTAGTGTCGCTGGTGTGGGACGGGGGTGAGGTCTTTGAGCTGAACCGCCCGGAGCACTGGCGGATGCCCATCAGCGCCACTTTCCATGGGCGCGACGTGTTCGCTCCGGTGGCGGCGAAGCTGGCCGCGGGGATGCTTCCCGACCGGCTCGGCACCAGAACCGCACAACCGCCGACAGTGACCCTATCGCTGGGCGTGGAGCGGGGGGCGGACGGGGGAACCCTGGTGGCTCGGGTGGTCCACGTGGATCGGTTCGGCAACTTGATCACGTCGGCCCGGTCGCACGACCTTCCTCCGGCCTTCACGGTGCGGGCAGGAGGGGAGACGGTGTGCGGCCCTGGCCGGACGTTTGCAGACGTCCGAAGCGGGGACCTAGTGGCCTACGTCGGAAGCCGGGGACTGCTGGAGGTGGCCGTCCGAGACGGCAGTGCTGCCACGCGAGTGGGGCTGGGCATAGGCGATAGCCTAGAGATACGCGAGCGACGGTGTGGGTAGTTCCCCACTGGTCGGAGGACAATGCATGGCCAAGCTGGTGATAAATGGTGGCTATCCGCTCAAGGGTGAGGTGACACCCAGCGGCAACAAGAACGCCGCTCAGCCTATTCTGGCAGCCACGCTCCTCACCGATCAGCCGGTGACGGTGTCCAACCTCCCCGACATCCTGGACGTGCGCACGGTGCTCGACTTGCTGGAAGACGTTGGCGCCAGTGTGGAGCGGCACGATCCTCACACGGTCACCGTGTGCGCTGCGGGGGTGAACAAGACCCGGCTGGAGCTAGAGGCCGCTCGGACCATAAGGGGCTCCATCCTGTTCGCCGGGCCCCTGCTGGCCCGCTTCGGGCGGGCCACCGTCTGTGTCCCTGGGGGTTGCGCTATAGGACGCAGAGGTGTGGGAACCCACATGAGGGCCTTCGAGGCCCTGGGGGCTAGGGTCCGGGTCAACGGCGGGTACGAGATGCACGCCGACCGCCTGCGAGGGGCGGACGTGCTGCTGGATGAGGCCAGCGTGACTGGCACGGAGAACGCCATCATGGCTGCCTGTCTGGCCGAGGGCCACACTACTCTGCGCAACGCCGCCTCGGAGCCCCACGTACAGGACCTATGCCATTTCCTGAACTCGCTTGGCGCACGGATCACCGGCGTGGGCAGCAACGTACTCCACATCGAAGGGGTGAGCCAGTTGGGCGGAGGGCAGTGTCGGATCGCGTCGGACCACACCGAGGTGGGTAGCTTCATCGGCCTAGCGGCGGTGACTCGGGGCGAACTGCGGATTAGGGATGCGGTGCCGGAACACATGCGCATGACGCGGCTGGTCTTCGATCGTCTCGGGGTGCGCACAGAGGTGGACGGGGGCGACATCGTGGTGCCTGCCGATCAGGAGCTGCGGGTTGAGGCCGCCTTCGATGGCAACGTCCCCAAGATTGACGACGGCGTGTGGCCGGCCTTTCCCAGTGACATGATGAGCGTGGCTCTCCTGGTCGCCACTCAGTGCCGGGGGACGGTGCTGTTCTGGGAGAAGATGTTCGAGAGCCGCATGTTCTTCGTGGATCGGCTGATCGCCATGGGCGCCAGCATCATATTGTGCGACCCGCACCGGGCGGTGGTAGTGGGCCCATCGGCGCTTCACGGGGAAGAGCTGCAGAGCCCGGACATCCGCGCCGGTGTAGCCCTGCTGGGCGCCGCCCTCTGCGCCCGGGGACGAAGCACTATCGGCAACATCGGGCAGATAGACCGGGGCTACGAGCGCATTGACGAGAAGCTGCGCGCGCTGGGAGCGCACATCCAGAGGGTGGAAGAGTGAGCCGCCGGCCCGGGGAGAGCGCCGATCGGAAGGACGGCCAGCCCCAGAGCCAGGAACCACGCCCACGCCTAGTGGGCAAACGCGTCGAGCGCACCGATGATGGCCGCTATGTGATCCTGTACTACTTCGAAGATGAGCCGGACCGGGAGCAGCGTCGGTGAGGGTGCTGGTTACCGGCGGTGCCGGCTACATCGGGAGCGTGGTCACCGCTCGGCTGCTCGAGCACGGCCACGAGGTGACCGTGCTCGACAACCTCAGCACCGGCCACCGGCAAGCCATCCCCGTTGGAGCCCGATTCGTGCATGCCGATCTGGCCCAGCGCGAGGCTCTCCCCGGTATCCTGGAGCGGGAGGGAGTCGAGGCCGTCATGCACTTCGCCGCCAACATCAAGGTGGGCGAGTCCATGAGGCTGCCCATGAAGTACGTGGGCGACAACGTTCGCAACGCGCTCAACCTCCTGGATGCGGTCGTCACTCTGGGGCTGAAGCGGTTTATCTTCTCCTCCACCGCCGCCCTGTTCGCTGCCTCCGATGAGCCCATCGGGGAGACCGCTGCTATTGCCCCCTCTAGCCCTTACGGCGAGTCGAAGCACATGGTGGAGCGAGCCCTCCGCTGGCTGGATGCCACTGTGGGGCTGCGCTACGCTGCCCTGCGCTACTTCAACGCCGCTGGGGCCTGGGGCGGGTTGGGCGAGGACCACAGGCCGGAATCCCACCTGATCCCTCTGGTGCTGAAGGTAGCGCTGGGCCAGGCGGATCAGGCGCTCATCTACGGGGACGACTACCCTACTCCAGACGGCACCTGCGTCCGAGACTACATCCACGTGGCCGACCTCGCCGACGCCCACATTGCCTGCCTGACCGCCCTGGATCGGTCGTCGTGTGCATACAACCTAGGCAACGGGCGCGGCTTCTCCGTTCGGGAGGTAGTAGAGGTGGCGCGCCAGGTGACCGGGCATCCGATTCCCGCCCGCGTGGCGCCGCGGCGGCCGGGAGATTCTCCTTGGCTGGTGTCCGATTCCTCGCGGATCAAGAGAGAACTAGGCTGGAGTCCCCGATACGTCGAGTTGGAGAGGATCGTGGCCACTGCCTGGGAGTGGCACCGGGCACATCCCTACGGTTACGGAGACTAGGCCGGTGAGTGAGCTACGCTGGAATCCTCTGCTGGAGGAGTGGGTCATCACCGCCAGCCATCGCCAGGAGCGCACGTTCTTCCCTCCGCCGGGCTACTGCCCCCTTTGCCCCACCCAGCCCGGAGGGTTTCCCACCGAGGTGGCGGAGCCGGACTACGACGTAGTGGTACTGCAGAACAAGTTTCCCTCCCTTCGACCGGAGCCGGCAACGCCTGCCGTGGCCGGCCACCTCCTTACCCCCGTTCTGCCGGCCCAAGGGGAGTGTGAAGTGGTCCTCTACTCGCCCCGCCACGAGGCCACCCTGGTGGACCTGGGTCCAGCGACGGTCTACAAGCTGGTGCAGGTGTGGAGAGACCGGTACCAGGAACTAGGGGCACGCAGCGAGATTGACTACGTGTTCATATTCGAGAACCGTGGCCCAGAGGTGGGCGTCACCCTGACCCATCCTCACGGGCAGATCTACGCCTTTCCCTACGTGCCACCGGTGGTTCAGCGCGAACTGGCAGCCATGGAGAGGTACTGGTATCGGGAACGTCGCTGCCTTCTGTGCGACCTGCTCCGGCGCGAGATCGAGGACGGCGTGCGGCTGATATCCCACTTCGGCGAGTTCCGGGCGGTGGTGCCCTTCTACGCCCGCTTCCCCTACGAGGTACACGTCCTGCCCGAACGGCACTTGGGCAGTCTCTCCCAGATGAGCCCGGAGGAAGACTGGGGCCTGGCCCAGGCCATCCACGACGTGGTGGCCCGGTACGATGCCCTCTACGATGGTCCCATGCCCTACATGATGGTGCTGCATCAGAACCCGTCGGACGGGGGGGCCTACCGGCACCATCACTTCCACTTGGAGTTCTATCCCTTGCGGCGCAGCGCCGATAAGCTCAAGTACAGGGCCGGCTGCGAGACCGGCGCCGGTACCTTCATCACCGATGCCCTGCCGGAGACCTGGGCGGAAGAACTGCGCCGCGCGGGGGGATAGCGGCCAATACTGCAGAGGGGAAGGGAAGATCATCGCCAAGACTGCAGAGAGCGCCGAGAAGGGCGTAGAAGGGAGCACTGCGACGACGAGCCGACGCGGCAGGCTCGGCGGCGGCAGTGTCGGTCACCTCGCTGGTCGCTTGCTGGTGTCGCTGCGATCAGAATCCGGCATCTTGGTGGGGGTGAACGCCTACTTCTTGGGTCACCCTCACACCGGCTCGGGGCAGTACCTGAGTCAACTGGTGCGGTGGCTGCCGGAGGTGGCGCCCGACCTGGACCTGCGGCTGTATACCCTGGCCGGGACAGCTGTCAGCCCTGACCTGGGTCGGCTGGTTGAGCCGGTTGAGGTGCCGCGTGGCCTCGCTGGCAACTGGGCCAAGCTGTACTTCGAGCAGGTAGCCTTCCCCCGCCGGGCTCTGGGACAGGGGTGCCAGCTGCTGTTCGTCCCATACCTGGGCCCCCCCATTCTTCACCCCGACACAAGCGTAGTCACGGTGCACGACACAATTCCGCTACTGCTTCCTCAGTACCGCCACGGCGCCCTGGCACGGGCGTACTCTCTGCTGGTGAGGGCAAACGCGCGACGAGCCCGTTTGCTGTTGGCGGATTCCCGCTGGACCATGCGCGATACGGTCCAGCTGCTCGGGGCCCCGCCAGGGCGCATTCGGGTGGTGTCCTTGGGCGTCAGCGGCGACCTGGTGCCGGTGAGGGACGGGAGCGAGGCGGCCCGAGTCCGGGAGCGGTACAGGCTTCCGGCCGGCTACGTTCTCTACATGGGTGGGTTCGACCGGCGGAAGCGGATGGACGTGCTTCTGGCCGCCTATCGCCTTCTAGCCCAAGCCACTCCGGCAGCGCCGCCTCTGGTGGTGGCGGGGCGCCTCCCCGAGCGGGTAGGGCCGGCCGTCACGGACGTGCGCCGGTTGGTCCGAGAGTCGGGGCTAGAGGACCGGGTCATGCTCGTGGGGCCGCTGGACGAGGCGGACAAGGCCGCCGTACTGTCGGGCGCGATGGCGTTCGTCTTCCCCAGTGAGTATGAGGGCTTCGGCCTACCGCCGCTGGAGGCCATGGCCTGCGGGGTACCGGTGGTGGCAGCGAACGCTTCCGCGGTGCCTGAGGTGTGTGGAGAAGCGGCCCTGCTGGTGCGACCGGGTGACGCCGCTGCTCTGGCGGAAGCGTTGGGGCGAGTGGTGAACGACGCCGACCTCCGGCGAAGGATGTCCCGGGTGGCACGCGCCCGGGCGGCCGGGTTCAGCTGGCAGGCCACGGCTCGCCTTACCGCGGCGGCTCTGCGCGAGGCGCATAGAGGGGATAAACACTAAGAGCCGAGGACGCCCCGACCTCGGCTCTTAGTCCTTTAGGAGGAGAAGAGAGGTGTCTGCCGTCGAACAGACGTCTTCACGCCGACAAGGCCAGTATACGCCTGGTCGGCTTGTGTTTCTTGACGATTGGCGTACGTGTTTCATACGATGATGTCAGTCTTCTTTGACATTCGCTTGCGGTCCTTTCTGGTCGGGCGGTGGGCAGCGCCCGCCAAGAGGAACCCCCGGGAGGGACGATGGTAGATCCAGTGCTGGTGCGGCTCGGCCCCTTTGCCATCCGCTGGTATGGCGTGTTGGTCATTGGGGGTGCGGTCTTGGCGGCCTACTTCTCCGCCCGTGGCGCTAAGCGGCGAGGCCAGAACCCGGAGTACGTATGGGACATGCTCATCTGGGTCCTGTTCCTGGGGATCGTGGGAGCGCGGCTGTACCACGTCTTCTCGAGCGCTGAGGGCCAGGTGGGGTGGGAGCACTACCGCCAGCACCCGCTGGACGCGCTCAAGATCTGGGAGGGAGGGCTGGCCATCTACGGTGCCCTTGTGGGAGGCTTCGTCGGGCTGGCAACGTACTCGTGGTACCACAAGCTCGACCTGGTACTCTGGATGGACATCGTCTTTCCCAATGTCCTGCTGGCCCAGGCGATTGGGCGCTGGGGCAACTTCGTCAACCAGGAGGCCTATGGTCCGCCCACCGACCTGCCCTGGGCCATCTACATCTCGCCTCCGCATCGACTCCCGGGGTACGAGGAGTACAGCCACTTCCATCCCGTCTTTCTGTATGAGTCCATCTGGGCCTTCGCCGGGTGGGTCCTACTGGGGTGGCTCTCGCGGCGCTACGGGCACCGGTTGAGGAAGGGAGACCTGACGGCGCTGTACTTCGTCTGGTATCCCGTTGGCCGATTCTTCACCGAAGGTCTTCGGGTGGATGCCTGGAAGGTGGGCGGGATGCCCACCGCCCAATGGATCAGCCTGGTGGCCGCCGTGGCGGCTATCGGGTTCCTGGTGGCCCGACGCACTGTCCTCAACCCGGTCGGGGCGGATCCGCAAGCTCGCTAGTAAAGGCCGTGGTGACCTTGCTGCAGGCCTGCCTGGTCGCCCTGGCGGGAGTGGGGATCGGCCTGGCGGAGAACCCTCGGCCGGAGGTCCTGGCGGTCGGCGGCCTGGCGGCGTTCCTTGGGGCGGTGGTGTCGTGGCGAGCCGGAAGGCTTCGGACGTCTCGCTGGTTGCTGCTGGCGGCGGTAGCAGCGCTGGGGGCGGGACGCGGCGCCGCGACGGTGGCTGCTCTCCCATTATCCAACCCGTACGCGGACTCGGGTACGCGCGAGATGCTCTGCCGCGTGATCTCGGATCCTGGACTGGACGGCCTGTGGCAGCGCTATACCTGCAGTGTGTTGCAGGTGGACGACTCGCCTGTGGCGCCCTGGTCTGCCGCCGTGACGGGCAGGCCCCTTATCGGTTTGCAGTACGGCGACATCGTGCGCCTCACCGGCAAGCCCCGCACTCCGACCCTGGGCGTAGGCTCGGGTTACCGGGACTACTTGGCCCGGCGCGGTGTCTCGGCCGTGATCCGGGCCGACGCTGTCGAGTTCGTTGGCCCTGGTTCCGTGTCGCTGCGACGAGTTCTATTCGGTTTGAGGCGACGGGCCCTGGATGGGCTCCTGGAGGCGGTGCCTGAGCCTGAGGCCAGCTTCCTCTCCGGCATTGTTCTCGGGACGGCCGAGGGGCTACCACAGGGCGCAGAAGAGGACTTGCGGCGCTCAGGTCTGCTGCACATCCTGGTGGTGTCCGGGTTCAACGTGTCGATCATGGCGGCGGCAGTGGTGGGCCTTCTGCGCCGTCCTCTGGGGTGGGGTGTGGCCTTCGGCGCCGCCGCCGCTCTGTGCCTGGGGTACAGCGTCCTCACCGGCGGCGACCCGCCAGTAGTGCGGGGCTCGGTGATGGTGCTGCTGGCCGTAGGGGCCCAGGTGGTGGGCCGGCCGGGGCACGGGTGGACGGCGCTAGCTCTGGCGGTGGGAGCGATGGCGCTGGCCAGCCCGCTGCTGCTACTGGAGCCGAGCTACCAGCTATCGGTGGCCACCTCGGCGGGCATGCTCTGGGCACAAGGCCGGAACTGGCGCCTCTGGGCCGGACTGCGGCCGCTTGGCCCCATGGCCTCAGCGATGGTGACGACGTTGGCGGCGCAGGTGGCCAGCCTGCCCATATCGGCTGCTCACTTTGGCAGGCTGCCAGGCCTGGGCCTGCTGTCCAATGCCCTGGTGCTGCCGCTTCAGCCGGCACAGATGATGGCCGCCTTGGCGGGGGCCGGCTCGGCCCTGGTCGGGCCGGCGCTGGCCCAGTTGGTCGCCCTGCCTGGCTGGGCGCTCGCTCGGCTCACCCTTGGTGTCGCACACCTGGCGGCCAGAGTGCCACTGGCTTCGCTCGAATGCCCTCCCTGGAGCCCGGCCGCGGTGACTGTCTACTACGGCGTCCTGCTGCTCCTCGTGTCCGGGCCCAGACGGACACTGGGCCGGTGGCTGAGCGCCCTCAAGGCCTGGCGTCCTCCCCGCCGTCTGCCGCTCTGGGTGGTCGGTACGATACTGACTGTGGCAGTGTGGGCGGTGGCCCTCCAATTGCCGGATGGGCGGCTGCACCTGGCGTTCCTGGACGTGGGCCAGGGTGACTCGATACTGATCACTACTCCCAGCGGGCGCAGGGTGGTGGTTGACGGTGGTGCCGACCCGGATGCGCTGCGGGGGTATCTAGGTCGGGCACTTCCGGTGTGGCAGCGCCACTTGGACGTGGTCCTGCTTACCCATCCGGACTTGGATCACATGGGGGGTTTGCTCGGCCTGGTGCCCAGGTACTCAGTGGGCCTGCTCCTGAGCCCGGCCGCTCCGGTGCCGACAGCCTGGGCCCGGCAGTGGGAGAGCGTGGCCGACAGGTCGGTGAACGTCACAGTGGTGGCGGCAGGTCAGATCGTGGACTTGGGCGATGGCGTAGAGCTGCAGGTGCTCTATCCGCCTGCCACCGGATGCCCCGGATGGATCATCTCCGACAATGACTGCTCCGCGGTGGTGCAGGTAAGCTATGGCGAGGCGACAGTTCTGCTAACCGGAGATGCCGAGTGGCTGGTGGAGCAACGCCTGATCGCTGAAGGGGCGGCGAAGCCGTCGTGGCTGCTCAAGGTTAGCCATCATGGATCGGCCAGGGCCACAAGCGACGGACTGCTGGAGGCGCTCGGGCCCGGCCTAGCGGTGATCTCGGTGGGCGAGAATCGTTACGGACACCCAGCCGCCGAGGTTCTGGAAAGGCTGCGCCTCAGAGGCATCCAGTGTCTGCGAACGGACCAGCTAGGCACCATCGAGATAGTGACGGACGGGGTCCGGTACTCGGTGCGCGCTCACCGGTGATTCCGGACGCCGACCGAGGCAGAGGCCCAACAGTGGCTAACGGGGTCTCTGCTTGTGGGAAAGAGCTTCGCGTGCCTTCTGGGCGATATGGTCGGCGGTGAGGCCGTACCGCTCCAGCAGGGCGTCGGTGGAGCCGCTGGTGGCATAGGTGTTGTCCAGCCCCACGAAGCCCATAGGCACCGGGTGGGTGCGAGCGGCCACCGTTGCTACCTGCTGGCCCATTCCCCCGGCCAGAAGATGCTCCTCGGCGGTGACGATGCAGCCCGTCTCCCGGGCGGCGGCCTCTATGGCCTCCTCGTCCAGCGGCCGGATGGTGTGCATGTCGAGCACGCGGGCCTCAATGCCGTCCTGGGAAAGGAGGTAGGCGGCCTCCAGTCCGGCGGCCACCATGAGACCGCTGGCGACGATGGTCAAGTCGCCTCCGTCGCGCAGCCGGTTGGCCCGGCCCACGACGAACTCCGATTCGGGCTGGTAGACCACCGGGAAGTCGGGCCTGCCAGTGCGCATGTATGCCGGGCCCTCCGTCTCCACCATGTGTCGGGTGAGGGCGCGGGCGGCGTGCTCGTCGGCGGGGCTGAAGACGGCGAACCCAGGAAGGGCTAGGGCCAGGGCCACGTCCTCGATGCCCATCTGCGATGGACCATCCTCCCCGATGCTTATGCCGGCATGGCTGCCCACTACTTTCACGTTCTGCCTGGGGAAGGCCACCGACATGCGTAGCTGGTCGAAGGCGTTGCACATGATGAAGCAGGCGAAGCTGGAGACGAACGCGATCTTTCCCGAGGCTGCCAGCCCGGCTGCCACGCCCACCATGTTGGACTCGGCGATGCCCAGGTTGAAGAAGCGATCGGGAAACTCCTTGGCGAAATAGCCAGTCCGGGTGGAGTTGTGGACGTCTCCGTCGACCACCACGATGTTCGGGTACTCGTGGCCCAGGTCGCGTAGGGCCTCGCCGAAGGCGTTGCGAGTGGCCTTGCCGATGGGCAAGCCGATGCGTGCTCCTACCTTCATGCCAGCTCCTCCAATGCCACTCGCGCCTCGTCCTGGCTCAGAGGCACCCCGTGGTAACGGCTCTGCTTCACGTCTTGCTCGATGACCCTGACTCCCTTGCCCTTGACGGTCCGAGCCAAGATCAGGCTGGGCCGATCGGTCGTGCTTCTGGCCTCGTCGTAGGCGGCGAAGACCTGCTCCAGGTCGTGCCCGTCTATCTCTATGACGTGCCACCCGAAGGCGGACCAGCGGGCCGCTATCGGCTCGATCGGCATCACCTCGGCTACAGCGCCAGTCTGCTGGTACCCATTATGATCGAGGATGCAGGTGAGGTTGCTCAGGCCGAACTTACCGGCGGCCATGGCTGCCTCCCAGACCTGGCCTTCCTGGGATTCGCCGTCCCCGATCATGACGTAGGTACGGTAGCCGCGGCCGTCTACTCGGGCGGCCAGTGCGTGGCCTACCCCGAGGGAGAGCCCCTGGCCCAGTGAGCCGGTGGAGGCCTCCAACCCCGGCACCCGGAGCATGTTGGGGTGCCCTTCCAGCGGGCTGTCTATCCTCCTGAGGGTGGGCAGGAGATCCTCGGAGAAGTAGCCGCGCATGGCCAGCACAGTGTAGAGCGCCGGGGCGCCGTGGCCCTTGCTCAGGATAAAGCGGTCGCGATCGGGCCAACAGGGGTTCTGGGGGTCGTGGCGGAGCACGCCCCCGAAATACAGGGGGATCAGGAGCTCCACCATGCTCAGCGAGGTGCTGGGGTGCCCGGAGCCGGCCCTGGTGGTAATCTCAATAATGGTGCGCCGTATCTGCAGGGCGAGCTGTCGCAGCCTCACCACGTCTCTGGTAGCGTCTGCCATGGGTGATGCCTCCTTGTGGGCCTGCCTTCCGTGCTGGCGCGCCTAACCCAGACCTATCCTCTCTTTCACCTGCGCCACTTTGGCGTCGGCGACTGGGGCTGCCCTCTCAGCGCCGCGCCTGAGGATGTCCTCGATAGTCTGCGGGTCCGATCTGAGCTGCCGGTAGCGCTCCTGTATGGGCCGGAGAGACTCTATCACCAGGTCGGCCAGTTCACGCTTCAGGTCGGCGTAACCCTTGCCCCGGAAGTGTGTCTCGATCTGCTCGGGTGACCATCCGGAGAAGAGCTGGTACACCGTGAGTAAGTTGTACAGACCGTGCCGCGCTGGGTCGAAGGTGATGTCGCGGAGAGGATCGGTGACTGCCCGCATGATCTTTCGCCGAATGGCGTCGGGGGTGTCCAAGATGTCTACGGCGCCCATGGGCGACTCGCTGCTCTTGCTCATCTTCTTGGTAGGCTCGTCCAGCGCCATGATGCGGGCGCCGGTCTCGCGCACCAGCGCCTCCGGGAGCTTGAAGGTCTCGCCGAAGAGGTAGTTGAAGCGCTGGGCGATGTCTCGGGTGAGCTCGATGTGCTGTATCTGGTCGGCACCCACCGGGACCAGATCGGTGTCGTAAAGGAGGATGTCGGAAGCCATCAGCACAGGGTAGTCGTACAGGCCGGTGCTCACCGACTCGCGTTCTTCGCCCGCCTTCTCCTTGAACTGGGTCATGCGGTTCAGCCAGCCCATGGGGGTGATGCAGTTCAGGATCCAGGTCAACTGGAAGTGCGCGGGAACGTGGGACTGGATGAAGATGACTGACTCCTCGGGGTCTATGCCGCAGGCGATGTAGATCGCTGCCACCTCGCGGCTCTTGTCGCGCAGCACCTCCGGATCCTGAGGCACGGTAATGGCGTGAGCATCCACCACGCAGAACGTGTTGTCGTACTGGTGCTGAATCTCTACCCAGTTACGTATGGCCCCCAGGTAGTTGCCGATATGCAGATTCCCTGAGGGCTGCACGCCCGAGAAGACCTTCTTCTTCACGGCTCCTCTCTCTCCCACTGCATCGTCTCCAGAGCGTACCGAATGGGGCACGGCCCGCCCCCATCAGGTCAGTATTACCACGGCTAGGGCGTACTCACTGGTGTCGGACAGGCTGACGTCTGCCTGACGGATGCCCAGACGAGATGCCAGGTCGGCGGCCGGTCCCAGCAAGCGCAGAAGGGGTCGGCCACGGGCCCCTACCAGCACCTCGATACTGTGCCAGCTCACCGGGCCTATGCCCACGCCTAAGGCCTTGGCGGCGGCCTCTTTGGCGGCGAAGCGCGCCGCCAGCGCGGCAGGCCGCCCCCGGCTATCGGCTTGCTCGGTCGGTGTGTATACACGGGCCAAGAACCGATCGCCCCAGCGGTCGCAGGCGCGGGCGATTCTAGATATCTCCACGAGGTCCACTCCCACGCGAGTACTGGAGGCACTGCAGCTGGCGAACTCCATCATGCTCATCATGCGAGGCTAGCGGGAGAGCGGGCTTGGTGTCAACTCCGCGCCCCAGCCCAGGAGCGGCTCAGGCCTCGGTGGGTTGAGGCCTGGCCGCGGCCCGGAAATCCGACCAGGAAACGCTCTCACGCCACATGTAGAAGAAGCCCAGCAGGGTGATGGGCAGGAGCAGTGCGGCATGCAGGACCAGGGTGTAGCCCGCCGCCACCGACTCCGGAACGCCGAACGCGGCCAGGGTCTTGATACCGGGAGCATCGAAGGTGCCCACGTAGCCGGGAGCGGAGGGTATGGTGGTGGCCAGGTTGACCACCGCCGTCATGAGCATGAGCACGATGAAGGGCGCGTGGAAGCTAAACCCATGCATGAGCACCCAGTACTTGGTGGTCTCGGTGAGCCAGATGAGGATCGAAGTGAAGAGGATCATGGCCAGGTGCCGGGGATGCCGCAGGGCGGACAGCCCGGTGCAGAAGAGCTCCAGGATTCCCCTGGCCCGGCTGCGCCACCGGGCCGGCACCAGCAGCGCCTCGATGCGTCCGTAGAAGCGGAGGAACACCTGAGGCCACAGAGCCACAGCCACTAACACTCCGAAAGCGACGGCGAAGGCCAGTGTGGCAGCGATCACGGTGAAGTTGAGCCAGCCGGGCAGATCCACGAAGGGCACAGCCACGAAGACAAACAGCAGCATGACCAGCCCGTCGAACACCCGCTCTACTAAGACGGTGGCGAGCGAGGCACTCACCGGCACATTGGCGTTCCTCAGAAGGACGTAGGAGCGGATGACTTCGCCGGCCCGGGCAGGGTACACGTTATTGCCCATGTAGCCGATGACGACGATGGGAAACAGGCGGCGCAAGGAGAGCGAGGCCATGGGCCGAAGCAGGTACTGCCACCGCCAGGTCCTGGCCCAGACCGCCAAGAAGTAGACGGCGACGCCGGGGATCAGGTACCAGTAGTTGGCCTGGACGAGATCGCGCCACACCTGATCCAGCGAGAGGCCACGCAGGAACCAGGCGAAGAAGACCGCGCTCACCAGGACGCCTAGCCAGACTTTCCAGTTGAATCTCATGTGACGTCGCCGCTACCTGCCGAGGCCGATCGACGGGACCTAGGCCTGCTCAGCAGTCCGCTTGAGCATCGGCCCCAGTAGCCTCTCCATAGTCATGGTATGGCTGCACACCGAGTGTCCTTGAAAGTAGTTGCACTGGCAAGACCAGTGCCCCTTGTCGTAGGTGATGATGTAGCTATCGTGATTGCCCGCGAATGATACGGTGAAGGATTCGAACGTGACTCGCTCCGGCTCCTCGGCGTACTGGCGAGCCTTCTGGATCTTCCCGATCATTCCTGAGTCCATTCCTTCCTCCCGTCAATGAGTGAACCCTGCACGCGTGTCGGGGCATCGCGACCGCCACATGCAAAGGGCACCAGAGCCGCCCCGGGGCTCTGGTGCCCTGAACATCTGCGCCCAGGCAGCACAATCATCGGGCCAGCCCTCCCGCCTTCTTCGAGCGCATAGCCCGGCCCCCTTCCCGCCAAGGGCGGGACCGAAGTGCAACCGCAGCTCCGATCTGGTGTCTCACGCCTGAGCCAGTTGCTCCTTGAGATACGCTATGGCGTCCACCGGCGTCGGATCCGAGCCGTAGAGGTAGGCCAGATAGATGCTCACGTAGTCGCCGAAGTGAATGGTGGAGAGCATGTGTTCCACCGCCGTCTCCCCCCGAGCCCATACGGAGTGACAGGGGACGCCACGTTCTTGCAGCAATCGGGCGGTGACGTCATAACGCACCTTGACCCGAGGATGGTCGAGGTCGGAGCGAAGCATGACCACAGCCAGGTTCTCCTGGGCGTGGAGCGGGTTGGCGTATCCCAACACGGCGTTGTGGTTGAGTTCGGGCATCACCTCGAAGAAGGCCCAGGCCTTGGAGTTCTCATTGAACTGGCCCTTCCACCGTCGAGCCACCTCGCTGAGAATGCCGGCGCCATATACCGCTGGCACCCGCTGATGCAGCTTCTGGGCCAGCTGCTTGGCAGCGTTGCTCTCAGTGGGCACTTCGGGGGCGATCTCACGCTGCAGGGACCGCATCACCTCCGCAGCCCTCTTGAAGTCAGGTTCGTGCATGTCTATCAGCGCCGCTGCCCGCAACACCCCGGCGATGAGCATGAAGGAGTAGCCTATGGCTGCTCTGGGAGCCGATTGATACTCGAAGGCCACGAAGGGGACGCCGGCGTCCTCGGCTCTCTGCTCCAGCTTGCCCCCCGTACCCACAGCTACGCACTTAGCCCCAACGGCGATGGCCTCGTCCAGGGCCGAGAGGGTCTCCTCGGTGTTGCCCGAGTACGATGAAGCGATCACCAGGCTGGAATCGCTGACGTAGGCCGGTATGCGATAGTCGCGCACCACCTGCATGGGCACCTTGGCGCTGTCCTCGACCAGCGTGCGCACGAGATCGGCACCGATGGCAGAGCCGCCCATGCCGAGCACGACTGCATTGCTGACATCGCGGTAACTCTCCGGCAGGTCCAGGTATTGCACCAGGTTCCACGCTTCGAGGATCTGATCGGGCAGCTCGCTAACGCGCAGGTACATGCCCCCGGGGTCAACTCGACTCAGATCCAGGCTGTCAAGCTCCATCTGACTCCTCCGATGCTGGGGTGACCGCATCTGCGCCGCTCTCATGTCGGTGTACGGCTACACCCAAGCGGTACACCTCGCCTCGAGGCCAGCCGGCTTTCGCGGCCACTTCTCGAGCCGCCTCGGCCGGGCCCAATCCCTGCTCACGCAGCGAGATCAGTGCCTTCACGACCGCTTCGCGGCTCCAGGTCTCCTCGCTGCGGCCCTCGATTACGATGGTGAACTCGCCCCGTTGCTGGCCGCGAAATCGCTCGGTGGCCTCCTCCAGCGTACCACGCCAGAACTCCTCATGCACCTTGGTCAGCTCCCGAGCCACACAGACGCGGCGGTCGCCCAGCAGATCAAGCAAGTCGGCGAGGCTTTCCTCCAGCCGATGGGGCGCCTCGTATAGGACGAGGGTGTGCTCCAACCAGGCCAGTCTCTCCAGGCGCTCCCGGCGGCGGTTGCGTTGACGGGGAGGGAAGCCAGCGAAGGTGAAGGAGTCGGTAGGCAGGCCGGAGGCGGCCAGGGCAGCGATGGCGGCACTGGGGCCGGGGACTGGCGTCACCCGGAAGCCAGCCTCGATGGCGGCCCGGACGAGGTGGTATCCAGGGTCGGAGATGCTCGGGGTGCCGCTCTCGCTGACAAGGGCCACGTCACCCTCTGCCAGAGCGCCCAGTATCTGATCTAGCCGCTGTAGGCGATTGTGCTCGTAGTACGAGATCAGGGGGGTGTGTATGTCGTAGTGGCTAAGCAGCTTACGGGTAGTGCGCGTGTCCTCGGCGGCGATGAGAGAGACTTGTCGGAGCGTGTCCAGGGCTCGTAGGGTGACGTCGCCCAGGTTGCCGATGGGCGTGCCCACCACGAACAAGCTCCCCAACTACTCCTCCAGTTGCTGGACTATGGCGCGAACCGCCTCGGCGAGTGTGGGCACGGTGAGGTAGGCGGCGCTGCCGGTGAGATCGGCCTCAATGATGTCCTCCATGAAGGGAATGAAGCCGAGCACGGGGATATCGGCTAGTTGCTCGCGCAGAAACTGCCGGTCGCGCTCGTTTCTCACCTTGTTGCCCACCGCCAGGATGTTGGTCACACCAATATCGTGGGCCAGCGCCCGCACGGCATTGGCGGTCTGAATGCTGCGCAGGCCTGGCTCCACCACCACGATGAAGGCGTCTACCGCGCTGGCGGTGGCGCGCCCCAGGTGCTCCACTCCTGCCTCCATATCCAGTATCACCACCTCATCGCGATGGAGCGTGAGATGGGTGACCAAAGCGCGCAGGAGGGCGCTCTCGGGGCAGACGCAGCCACTGCCGCCCGAGGTAACGGAGCCCATGACCAGAAGGCGAATGCCGTTGTGCTCGACGGAGAACCGCTCGGGGATGTCGTCCACTCGCGGGTTGAGGCGGAAGAATGTACCTGAAGAGCCGGGCTTGGCGCCGGTACGCTCGAAGATGAGGCTGTCCATCTCGGAGATGGGAGTGATCTGCGCTGCCAGTTCGGAAGGAATGCCGAGGGCCGCCGCCAGGTTGCCATCGGGGTCGGCGTCAATGGCGTAGACGCGGACTCCGCGCTCGGAATAGACGTAAGCCAGAGAGGCCGCCAGAGTGCTCTTCCCCACCCCACCCTTGCCGCTTACGGCGATCTTGCGCATGCCACCTCCGCCTGTATTGGAGCCATAGTAGCACCAGCCGAGGGCGGCTGTCCAGCGCCAGGTGCGGTTGGGTGCGTCTCAGAGTGGGGCCGAGTGCGAGACACGGATAGCGGCCAGAGACCCCCTGCGGCCCTCGGCCTGCAGCTCAGGCACACCGCCCGGCCGGAATGGCTCCGTGTCTGGGGACGCGGACTCCTCGAGTGGGGACCGGGCGCGGCACCGCTTTGGGTGCGGGCCTATACCTTGCCCCCAGATTGAGGTACACCGGTGCGATCGCGAGTACGAGCTGCGCTCCGGGGCGGGACCGCTACTCCGGGAGTGGTAGCTCGGCCTCCCACAGCGTCTCGGGACCGTCGTCGGTCAGGACGTAGGCCACCAACTCCAGTGAATCGGCAGCCCGTTCCTCGGAGAGAGGGAGCAGATAGGCATCCAGGCGTTCGTCCCCCGGGGACCAGGTGGAGGTGGGCGACAGCCCCCAGACGGGGGGGTGGTCGTCCTGAGCCGGACCTTGGTCAGCCCGTATGAGCGCTCCCTGGGACAGAGCCCGGACCGAGATGGATAGGTCGGCATCGAGCGGCTCAAGCAGGTGCCAGCGGATGAGGACCAACAGCGCCGGACCGCCGCAAGCGGGCGATCGGTCCCGGAGATCGAGCGCTAGTTGGGAGGGGCTCAGGGGGCCCAGGGACGCGGCGCGGGCGCTGGTTACGGCGGCGAGGCGGAGGGCCTCAGGGGCTTCTGGGGCCAGCAGCACCTCTCCTGCCGCGTGGGGCTGCCTCCATCCTGGACTCGGCAGGGCCAACGGGGCCGCATGGCGGCTCACGTGCGTCGCCGACTCGACTGCGGCCGGGTCGGTTAGCACGCGGACACGGTCGCCCTCGCCCAGCACGCTCTGCAGGTACTGGAGCGAGAGCGATTCCTCGTAGGTCACCAGGACCGACGCGATGCCGTCCGGGTCAAGTAGCTGCAGGTCGGCGAGGATGGCACGTCCAGGACAGAGGGCATCATCGTCCAGGCGCTGGCTCAGATTCGCCCGCGGCAGGTTCGTGGCCAGCCGGTCGCCTGTGCCCAGCAGAAGCAGGATGACTATTCCCGCAAGTACTAGTCTCGACCACGGCCCGTCAGCTCGGGCTCGGGGGCATCTGGAGAGACCGACTAGGCCCAGTATCACCAGAGGGTAGGCGGGCATGACCACCTGGTACCAATTGCCGAATCGGTCGACATAGGAGAAGAGCAGGTAGAGGAGGACTGTGCCCAAAAGCAGCACCGCGCGGCGACGTCCCAGCAGGCCCAGGCCGGCCAGCCCGGCCACCAGCACCGGCCAGGTGAGTTCGGCAGGCACCAGGCAGAGGTAGCTCAGGCCCAGGGGCAGGAGGCTCAGGGTCATCTCCTCGCGCCCCTGAGAGGTGCTGATGAAGTCCAGGAACCAGGCCAGGGCGTGCGGCCAGTCGCCCTCGCCCCGCCATTCCGGGTGCTGAGCTCCCCGCAGGTAGACGAAGGCGTAGGAGAGGATGGGCAGCGCGGCCAGCGCGGCCAGACTGGCTATGAGGCGCCGGCGGCGGAGAAGGTCAGGCCGGCGGGAGAGGATGAACCAGGCCAGGGGCGGCACGAGCAGCAGCGTGGTGACCAGGTTGGCGGCGCAGGTCCCCACTACGAAAGCGATCCAGCGCAGAAGGCGGTCTCGCTGGGTACGCTCCCAGCGGAGGGCGAGCAGCGCCAGGAGAAGCGTCTGAAACACGGCCGAGGTGTACTGCTCGGTGGAGACGGAGTAGTACCAGAAGAAGTAGGTGACGCCGTAGAACAGGGTTACCGCAGCGGCCAGAGGCCAGCGACCGGGGGAGAGTTCGAGAGCCAGCACGTACATGGTGGCCAGGGCGGCCAGGGCCCAGAGCGTCGAGTACAGCGACAGGATCTGTATGGGGGACAAGGCCCAGGAGAGCAGTAGCCGCCCCATCCGGAACCAGAGCCATCCCCCCAGTGTGTAGAGGGGGTAGCCGGGGGCGTTGGAGAACCGCCCCTCGACCTGAGCGTATTGGTGGGTGATGAGGTCTCCGCCCTGGAGCTCCTCCATCCGCAGCCCATCGTCCAGGGTGAAGAGGTAGAGCGTAAGCAGGGCAGCGAGGACGAGCGCGCCTGCTGCCCATTGGGCAAGGGCGACCGGCCGCTGCCTGCCGGCGCCGGCATTGGGAGTCATGGCGCCGGGAGAGCGCGAGCGGGCAGCCGACGGGGCTCCTCGTCTTCGGGGCCCAAGCAGAGGTAGGACGCCTTGTCCCCCCTGGTGGACCAGAAGGTGTGGTTGCCAGCGCGGTCCAGGGCCAGGATGTTGAGAACGAAGGGGATGCCCACATCGAGGGCGAGGGCGTCCGCCAGGGCGGAGCGCGTCGCGGCCTCTAGTTCCATTCCTGCGGAGAGCCGGATTACGACGGAGTGGGCGGTGCACAATCGCAGGGCGACCTCACCCAAGCCGGTGCAGGCAGCGGCGCCGTAGCGATCATCGGCGTAGGCTCCGGCGCCGATGATGGGCGAGTCTCCGATCCGTCCAGGGTACTTGAGGGCCCAGCCGCTGGTGGTGACTCCTACGCAGAGGCGCCCCTGATCGTCGCGGGCGATCACGTTGGCCGTGCCGCCAGGCCGGGAGTGGATGGTCCGCCAGAGGGCCTGGTACAGCGGCTGCTCTCCTGGCTGGCCTAGGCAGCGCGGGTCCAGGCCGGCTTGCCGCATGCGTTCCTCGTAGCGGAGCTGGGCCTCGGCGGCATCCTGGTTCCCCCTCTCGGCGCCGATCTCCTCAGCGAACCGGGCGGCGCCCTCGCCAACCAGGAGCAGGTGAGGCAGTTCCTTCATGACCCGGCGGGCGATGGATATGGGGTGGCGGAAGCCCTGGAGGGCACCGACCGCACCGGCGCGAAGGTGGGTACCTTCCATGATGGCCGCATCAAGCTCCACCTGGCCTAGGAGATTGGGCAGACCGCCCAGGCCGACGCTGTCGTCATCACGGTTGTCTTCGACGGGACGGAGGGCCGCTTCGACCGCCTCCTCCACTGTGCCTCCACGCCGGAGCACGGCCATGCCTTCACTGATGCCACAGGCGGTGTTGGCGGTCCCCAAGATCAGCATTGCGCCCCCCGGTGCGCCCGTCGTACGGGCTCTTGGTCGAAGGATTGTGGCCAAGGGGGCAGTTGGGGTCAAATCCTGAGGCGGGGGCTTTCGGCGTGAGGAGCGCGCTCGGGGCCAGAGGTGCGAGCGTCGGGTAGCCCGAGAGGAGGCTGCGAGCTTAGCTTGAGCCTGCCGAATCAGCCAGCACCTCGGGGCGCGGCCTCGGGCAGCTGGCTCTGGGTACGTTAGCGCCAATCATTGTCGCTGGCGGGGGGCGTGTTGCGTGTTTGATGGGGTCTTGCGGCGGAGCGGGATTGCGGTATAATGGGCTTAGTGCGGGTGTAGCGCAGCGGTAGCGCATCTGCTTCCCAAGCAGAGAGTCGAGGGTTCGAATCCCTTCACCCGCTCTCTTTGCCCCTAGGGGTAGGTGCCCTGCTCAGCCGAGAGTACTACCCCTAGTAGGTCCGGCACCGAGACGGCTTCTGTGGCTGCCAGCGCACGATGCCGTCAATGGTGTCACGATGGTGTCAAACCCAGAAGCACGAAGCCCGCCAGGTGCGCTTGTCCTGACGGGCTCTTGTCTGCTAAGCTATGCCTGTCAGTCAGTGCATCCTGACTGGCCGTGCCCTGGGCTGCTAACACCAGCGCCGGGGCTTTTCGTTTGGTAAGGTGGCCCCATTCTACTATCACTCCAGAGAGCCGTCAACTCCTAGCCCTATCCTGCTAGCTCCGAGTGCGGCTCCCAGAGTCCATCAAGACCTATCCCCCGATGGCTCTGAGTACGGCTGCCGGAAGCCATCAAACCTATCCGTGATGGCTGTGAGTGCGGCTCCCAGAGTCCATCAGAACCCATCCCCCTGGCTGTGTGTTCCTGGGAGTCCCCGTCAAACCGCCTGCACCAGGTCCATCAACACCATCCCAGCTGGCGCCCTTACCGCTTTTGCCCGT